>CAYGTA010000247.1:0-7392 GCA_964352605.1 uncultured bacterium
GTTATACTCATAGCATGGCATTACACACTGGTCTAGACATATTAGCAGCCGCTAGAAGCGGTCACTACGGTGTTGGCGCGTTCAACACCAACGACATGGAAATAACTCAAGCCATCCTAGAAGCAGCCGAAGAAAAACGCAGCCCTGTACTGCTCGCGCTATCAGAAGGCGCTATTAAATATGGTGGTCGCCCGCTCATAGATATGGTCATTCATGAAGCCAAAATAGCAACTGTGCCTGTAGCCGTACACCTAGATCATGGTTCTTCTTATGAGTCATGCTTAAAGTGTATTCGTTGGGGCTTCACAAGCGTTATGATAGACAAAAGCCATGAAGACGAAGAAACCAACACCAAAGAAACCGCTCGAGTGGTTGAGGCAGCGCACGCTGTGGGTGTTACCGTTGAAGCAGAGATTGGTCGTTTGGGGGGTGTTGAAGAGCATGTGATTGTTGCCGAAGAGGATGCCATTTTAACAAAAGCTGATGAGGCAGAGCGTTTTATGACCCATTCAGGTGCCGATTACTTAGCTGTTGCTATTGGAACAAGTCATGGTCCGAACAAAGGTAAAGGTCGACCTTTTATTCATCATGATCGTATCATTGAAATTGCAAGTCTTATTCCTCACCCGCTTGTTATGCATGGCGCGAGTGGTGTTCCGCAAGATATTGTTGCTCGTTTAAACGCTGCTGGTGGCGTACTTAAAGATGCTTCTGGTATTCATGAGGATGATGTTCGTAAAGCTGTTACCGAGGGTATTGCAAAAATTAATACGGATACTGACCTTCGCTTAGCCTTTACAACAGCTGTTCGTGAAGTTCTTTCAAATGACCCTAAACAAATTGACCCACGCAAGATTCTTGGCCCTGCTAGAGATGAAATGAAGCGTATTGTAAAAGAACGCTTAGATGTTTTTGGTTCTACTAATAAAGCCTAAATTCAGAATTAAGTAGAAAAGGTCTGCAATAGATTCATTGCAGACCTTTTATTTTTGTCTAAAGCAAGCTAATGTGCTTGAAACAAAAAATCTTTAACTTCTTAATCTTGGGTCTAACATATCTCTTAACCCGTCGCCAATAAAATTAAAGGCCATCACCAAACTAGCAATGGCTAAACCCGGAAAAAGCCACATCCACCATTGATCAAAAAAATCTATACCAATGCTTATCATGCGACCCCACTCAGGCGAGGCAGGTTCTGGTCCTAAGCCTAAGAAACTAAGACCCGCAAAAATAAGAATAGCATTGCCAATATCTAGCGACCCATAAACTATGGTGGGTGCAATGCTATTTGGTAACAGTGTCTTAAAAAGAAGATACGGGCCGCGCGCCCCTAACCCGCGAGCAGCCTCTACATATTCATTACCTTTAGCTTCAATAATGAGTCCTCTGGTGAGTCTGGCATAGTTGGGCCAACGAACAATAACTAATGCAATGACAGCATTTCGTATGCTTGGACCAAGCGCTGCCGTAACAGCCATAGCTAAGATAATGGTTGGGAAGGCCATAAAAAGCTCCGTTAAGCGCATCATAACTTCATCCCAAATGCCACCCAAAAAACCAGCAATTGCCCCGATAAGCCAACCCAAAATTCCATCTATAACAATCACAGCCAAACCCGCAGGGATGGTAATACGGCCACCATAAAGCACACGGCTAAAAATATCTCGACCCAATTCATCTGTACCTAAAAGATAAGTAGAATTAGGTGCTTGTAAACGGTCCTTAACATTCTGCTCGAGTGGGTCAAAGGGAGCGATTAGGGGTGCAAATAGCGATACAAGTAACCATGCAATGACAACGATTGAACCCACAATAACTTCTGGATGTTTGCGTAATTGCCGCCATCTTTTCTGACTTGCAGACCTTGCAAGCATAGGGTTTGAAGTTTCTGTCATGTTACATCGATCTTGTAGATAGCTGGGTGAATGCCTCGAAAATTATAGGCGCTTAGTTTTTGTCTAGCATAGGTTTGAGCAATCACAGTTGAATCCTTATTAGCTATATCTAATACGAGGGTCAATTAAAAAATAAAGTACATCAACAATAAAGTTAGCAACTACATAAATAAGGGCAATCAGCATGCTAATGCCCATAATGGCAGGAAAATCTTGAGAAGTGGAAGCCCGAAATGCGTAGCGACCAATACCCGGCCACGCAAAAATAGACTCCGTTAGTACAGCCCCTGCAAGCAAGTTTCCATAAAGCACACCTAAAATAGTAACAACCGGAATGAGGGCATTAGAAAGCGCATGGCGCAAAACTATTCTAGGCTCGAGTTGTCCTTTTGCCCTTGCGGTTCTTATGTAATCTAAGCCTAAGACTTCTAAGAGTGAGGAGCGGGTTATGCGCGCTATTATGCCTGACACATAAATACCTAAGACAAAGCTCGGCAAAACAAGATGTGAAATAGCATCTCTAAAAGTATCCCACTGTCCTGCTAACAAACTATCTATAGTAAATAGCCCTGTCACATGAGGCGGATCTCTTACTAAGAAACTTAATCTGCCAGGTCCTGCTGTCCAGCCTAGTTGAGCATGAAAAACAGAAAGCCCTACAAGGGCTAATAAAAATACGGGAAAGCTCACGCCAATGAGGGCAAAAACGCGCACTAAGTAGTCAATAAGCGAGTTTCGCCAAACAGCCGAAATAACCCCAAAGGTAATACCCAAAACCAAACCCACAAAAATAGCTACCGTCGCTAATTCAACCGTTGCCGGTAAGAACTGCCTTATGTCTTCAAGGACAGGGTTTTTCGTTTTAATAGACGTACCCATGTCACCTTGAAGTAAATTACCAAGGTAGGTGAGGTACTGAATATGCGGTGGCTTATCAAGCCCCCACTTCTCACGAAAAGCCGCAACAAGCTTTTCATTACCCAAAGCATTTTGCGGCAAATTAGCGTTTATAGGGTCCGCAGGAATAGCGTTAGCTATAAGAAAAGCCACCACCGTAATACCTAAAAGTAGCGGTATAGAAAATAGTATTCTTCTAAAAATATATTTATAGATGGGCATAGGAGAAAAGAAAGTAAGGTGCTAAACGTACCTAAAATACGCTTGCACCTTACTTTCTGTTAATTATTCAGCGCGACTTAAAAGGGCTAAATCTAGAGCCCACTGAGGATGCCAGACATAACCTTCAATATCAGCACGGAAGGCAGTCTGAACGGCAGGAACACTAAACGGAGCAAAGGCACTACTTTCTTGAGCATAGTCTTGTAATTGGTTAAAAATGTCAGCTCGAGTTGCAGCATCTGACTCTACTTTAGCCTGAGCAATCAAATCAAGAATCTCTTGACTCGTCATTTCAGGTGACCATTTGGTACGATCGGTAGCTACTTTACCACCAGGTAAGAACTCTAAGAAATCAACAGGGTCAAGCTTATCAGGACCCCAGAACCAGTAAGCAAAGCCTTGCTGGCCATTGCGGTACTCTTCGAGAGATACTTGAACTTCACCTGGGTTTAGTTCAACAGTAATACCAATCTCAGCCAAGTCAGCCTGAATTTTTTGAGCATTGGTACTTAAATTAACGCCATTGAAAGTAAAGTCAGGGTAGCTTAAGGTTGTTTCAAAGCCATCTGCGTAACCAGCTTCCGCTAGTAGACTTCTTGCTTCTTCAAGGTCACGTGAAAGTGCTTTATCTTGACCATAAGCACCAGCAAGACCAATCCACATATTTGTTCCAGGCGTTACACTGCCTGCCCAAAGATCACGGTAGCCCTCATAATCAAGAGCTAAACGAACAGCTTTAGCAACAAGTGGGTTAGCCATAGGGCCACCAATTTCAGGATCACGATTCATTAAGATAAAGTGCGTAGCTGTACCTGAACCACGGTAAACACTAACACCCTCTTCACCCTCTAAGTCAACCACCTGATCAGGCGTTAAATCAGTTGCAAGATCAATATCGCCAGACTCGAGTGCTACTTTTTGGGTGGCGGCTTCTGGAATATTAACAACAATAATACGGTCAAAGTAAGGCGCCGCACCCCAGTAGTTAGGGTTGCGTACTAAGACGGTTTCTTCTTGCGGTGACCAGCTTTCTAGCATGTAAGGGCCGGTACCTGCTGAACTTTGATCAAGGTAGTCCATAGCAGCGTCAGTTTCAGCAGCATCAGCAGCATCTGTACCACCGTTTGCCATAATTACATCTGCGTTGGTGATAGAAAAGGCAGGGTTGGCAAGTTCAGATAAAAAAGAAGGGCGTGACTCAGTTAGCGTGAGGGCAACTGTTGAGCTGTCAAGCGCTTCAAGACTTGCAATTGGGTCTGTTAAGAACGAAGGTTGCGCTTTAACATTTTTAAGTCTATTAAAGGAAAATACAACATCACTTGCTTCTAAAGCGTCACCATTTGCAAACATAACATCGTCACGTAAGGTAAAGGTATAAACCATACCGTCAGCAGAAACTTCCCATGAGCTTGCAAGTAAGGGTTCAATTGAACTTGCATCAGCATCTGGGAAGGTAACAAGCGTATTGTAAGTTGCTTTATTAATGATGCCACCCGTAGGGCTAAATGCATGGGCAGGGTCATAAGCTTCAGCTACTTCAGCATGACCAACTACAAGCACTTTTTCATCTTGAGCTTGTGTGTTAGCAAACAGCATAAACACAACAGCCATTCCTAAAATTAAGAGACTAGACTTACGAAAGCCTAAAAACAAACGACTAAGCATGGTGTTCCTCCTTATTTCTCTAATGCGCTAAACGCATTGAAAATAGACTGTATACTATCAAAAAAAGAACACTGAGGTGAATCATGAACTATCAAACCCGACTTAACGCCTTTCAAGAAAAACTAGCAGGTCAAGCTGACCTTGCTTTTTTTCCCTTATCATCAGATTTGCAGTACCTAACAGGCGTTCCTCGTGACATTCCAAACTACGGCGCAGTAGTTCACCCCGGAGATTGGCTAGAAGGCGCATGGATGACCCCTAACCAAGAACCCATTTTGGCACTCCCCAGAATGACCGCCGAATTTGGAGGTTTAGCCAGCCTAAAAGGTGTACAAATACGAGTACTAAATGATTTCGATGACCCCAGAGAGATGGTCAAAGGCTTCATAAAAGACTTCAACCTACCCGCCAAACCCACCATAGCTATAGGTGGCAAAACACACGGTGAAACCGTAACTGAACTAAATGCCCTACTACCCGCCGCAAACTTCATTTCAGGCTCGAGTATCTTGCAACCTTTACGCGCCATTAAAACAGCTGAAGAGATTGATATTATGCGCAAAGCTGGCGCTATTACAGAAGCTGCCTTTGGGGAAGTCCTAAAAAAACTCGAGCATGGCATGACGGAACTAGATATTGTGTCTGAAGTTGATCATCAGTTACGTAAACACGGGTCTTTAGGGCCTTCTTTTACAACGTCCCTTTACAACTCTGGCCCAAATCATCCGCTTTTGTTTGGGCAACGCCAAGCAACTTGGAAGCGCGTGCTTACCCCACCTGTTTCTATTTTGTTTGACTTTGGAGCTATTTTAGATGGTTACTGTTATGACTATGGACGTACTGTATTTTTTGGTGAACCTGACGCCTCTTTTCAAGAGATTTTCAAACTTATTATGGCTTCTCAAGAAGCCGGCATTGCAGCTTTAAAAGCTGGAACCATGACAACAAGTCAAGCGGATAAAGCCGCTAGGGATGTGCTTGTTGAAGCTGGTTATGGTGCAGAGTTTCGCCATAGATTAGGGCATGCTATTGGGCTGGATGTTCATGAGCGTCCCTTTTTAACTGCTGGTGATGAGACAAGCCTTAAAGAAGGTATGCTCTTTACGGTTGAACCTAGCATTACGCAGTTTGAAACGTTTTCTTGCCGTGTTGAAGATGTAGTTGTCGTTAGACCAGATGGTGGCGAACCTTTAACCACAGGGTTTAGGGATTTACTGGTTATTGACTAAGCTTAGATCTTTCTCACCAACTAGCCGGTGGCCTCTAATAGGCCTACTCAGCGTCCAGCTCATAAGCGGCATTCTACTCATGCCCTTAAGTAGCTTTTTCAGCATCTATTTAAATGAGGTCTTACTCTACCCTATTCAACAGGTAGCTAGAGTTATTGCCCTGGGTCAAGCCGTAGGAATGCTAGGCGCTCTTATAGGTGGCAGTTTAAGCGATAATTGGGGGCACAAAAGGGTCTTAGTCTTAGGCATTGCTATCCTTACGACAAGCTGCCTGCTTTACCTCTTTTCCGTACCTTGGTTAGTCATTACTTTATGGAGCCTTGCCAGTGCCGGCATGAGTTTAGCTACCTTAAGTGGTCAAGGCTATTTAACCTCAGCGGCGAGAGCCACTAGCCTAGGTATTTCCTCAGCGCTATATAACTGGGGTTACACCCTTGGTGGAGCTATCGGCGCACCCATGGCAGCAGTAATTCTAGGTGAAAACAGGTTTTCTTTACTGGCTTTTGTCTTGCTCGGGCTGGGACTCAGCAACACCGCCATTGCATCATTTTTACCTAACTTACACAGACAAACAAAAACTCGAGCTAATCAGCTTATGTTTAGCAGTTATTTTGTGTTGCTTCGCCGTCGTCAAATAGTCCTTTTGGCCTTGCTACGCTTCTTACCAACCTGCTATTACGGTGTAATGACCTTGCTCCCACTACTCATAAAACAACAGAGTGGTAGTAACACCATAGTAGCTTTGTATCTAACAAGCAGTTCTATTTTTGCGTCACTGACGCAGTTAATAGCCGGCTGGGCAGCTGACCGTTGGGGGGCACGAATGCCTACCATCATGGCCTTTAGTGTCATTTTAGTGTCTATTTGCGGCACCATTATTACATGGCAATCTGTTTGGGGGCTTTATATCTTTGGAGCCTTAGGTGTAGGTGCTGCGTGGGCTTTATCAACCCTGCTGCCAAGTCTCGTTAAAGCAGCGGCTGAGCCCGAGGTTCATGGGCGAGTTTTTGGTATGCTGCATCTTCTTTGGACTCTCGCTATGATCTTAGGTACTTTGCTTGGTGGAACCTTAATAGCAATTGACCTACGACTGCCTTTTGTCATTGTGGGAATACTGAATCTTATAGCTATAGTGCTCACGGGACCTTTTTTTAACTTAGGCAAGATTTCTGAGTAAATAAAAAAGGAATGATTGCATTTAGAAGCATTATTACCTTTAGCAGTTCCACGATAAATGTGAGACCTTCGCTTAGCGCATTTGTTTCAATGACCCAAGGCGTTCCGATATCACACGATTCAAGAGTCACACGATTTATCTGCGACCACTGAACTTAAACTATCTGAATTCTATAGCCTTTTGCAATTAAAACGTTTGCCTTGTTTTAATTGTCGAGCTAGGTGGGTAAAAACAGATGAACTAAGTTGATGATGTGTTTTACTTGAAAGCCGGTATAGGGGAGTAAAAACAAAGCAACTCATACTAA
>CAYGTA010000248.1:0-7376 GCA_964352605.1 uncultured bacterium
TTGTAACGCTTGTGTCACGCTAAGTTTTTATACTTATAAGTATGGAGGTTGCCATGAGGCACATTGTTTTTCTTTTATTGGTTTTAAGTTGGGGTTTAGCGCAAGAGTATAGTGGCACCTTTGTTCAGCAAGATGACCCTAGTACATCTATTCAGTTTGAAGCTAAAGCGGATGGTTTTGTGGGTTCCCTTATTAATGGTGGTACAGCTGAGTTTCCTTTGGAGGCATTTAGGCAAGAGGATTACCTTGTGGGTCTGCTTTACGGTGAGAGTGCTGGTTTTGAAGATTTGTTTTTTATTGCTCAGCTTTTACAAGATGGCACGCTTGGGCTTGTTGTTGCGCCTTTAGATGCCAATGGTGACCCGATTGAAAGTGAAGCGCTCGAGTATAGTTTTTTGCGTCAAGGTGGCGTGCCTGCGGTTGGGTCTACGGTTCCTAATCCTCTTGCGGAAGCTCAGGCTAATCCTTTAGCTTCTCAGACTGATGTGTTTGCTGGTGATTATGTGGGGCAGGCGTTTAGTTTGTCTTTGCAAACAAGTGTTTCGGGTTATTCGGGGTTTATCTCTATGAATGCTCAGAATTATCCGCTTGAAGCTCAGGCTGTGGGTACTACGTTGACGGGTTCTTTTGTTGCGAATGGTCAATCATTTGCTTTTGAGGCTAGTCTTTCAGGTGCGACGCTTAGTTTGCTGACTGATGGTCAAAGTTATACGCTTAGTAAGCAAGAAATTGCAGCTAATCCTGTGGTTTCTAATCCGTTGGCTAATCAATCGCAGAGTCCTTTGGCTTCAACTGGTGGTAGTCAAGTTATTGTGCAGGGGCAATTTGCGCCGTTAACAGAAGATAACGCTCGAGCTTTTTTTGAGGCTTATATTTTTTCTTTAGAGCAAATTGGTTATAAAGATGCGGCTTTGTCAATATCTTGGCAGGACTTTTTGACGTTTGCGGTAGAAAATTATCCTTATGCAGATCAAGAAACACAGGTGATGTTGCAGAATGCTCGGCAGACTTGGTCTTCGGTTCAGGCTAATTGGGCTGCTGCGAGTTTTCAAGAGAAGCAGGGCTTTGTTTTAACGGTTATTGCGCTTATTCATGGTGAGGAAGTGGTTCAGCAGAATCTTGGTCAGGGTGCAAGTTCTAGTGCTGGTGGGGGTTCAGTTGTTTGCACGTCAGCAACATCTTGCATGCAGAATCTTGATCCTGAAGGCTATCAGGATATGGTGAATGCGCAAAGCTGCTGGGCGGGTGCGGGTTGTGAATCTTATGATTCTGAGAGCAATACTTTTTATGAGGAGCCTGATTATAGTTATGAAGTTCCTTATGATGATGGAGGCTAACTAAGCTCGAGTGTTTAACGTGTGTAGCTCGAGTGTTTGTGGGGCTGTGTTAATAATACTTATTATTTAAGGTATTTTGTTACTACTGAGCCTGTTTTCTGCTTCGTAACATGATAGGCTTAATGCGTGGAAGACAACACTTTTAGACCGCGTAGTTTGGCTGATTTTGCTGGGCAGGTTGCTGTTAAAGAGAAGTTATCTGTTTATCTTGAAGCTACCAAAAAGCGGGGGGATGCGCTTGATCATGTGTTGTTTTATGGGCCGCCGGGTTTGGGTAAGACAACGCTTGCTCATATTATTGCTTATGAGCTTGGAGTTGGTATTCAGGTTACGAGTGGGCCGGCGATTGAAAAGCCGGGTGATTTGGCTGCTATTTTGACAAACTCGCTTGGTGAGGGTGATGTCTTGTTTATTGATGAGATTCATCGTTTGGGTAAGGTTGCTGAAGAAAACTTGTATCCTGCTATGGAGGATTACAAGATAGATATTATTTTGGGTCAGGGGCCTGCTGCTAGAACCATTCGGCTTGATTTACCTAAGTTTACGCTTGTGGGTGCTACGACTAGGCCGGGGCTTATTACGAACCCCATGCGTGACCGCTTTGGCATTATTGAGCATCTCGAGTATTACACGGATGATGAGTTAGCAACGGTGGTTACACGTGACGCGGGCATGATGAGTCTTGAGATTGATGCGGATGCGGCGCTTGAGATTGGGCAGCGTTCACGTGGCACTATGCGTATTGCTAAGCGTTTGTTGAGGCGTGTTCGTGATTATGCTGAGGTGGCGGGTGAAAGTACTATTTCTTTAACTCGAGCGCATAGTGCGCTTAATGAGTTGGGTATTGATACGGCTGGGCTTGATAATCGTGATCGTACGATTTTGGAGAGTATGATTACTAAGTTCGCTGGTGGGCCTGTGGGTTTAGATACGCTTGCAACGAGTGTTGGTGAAGATAAAGCAACACTTGAAGAGGTTTATGAGCCTTTTTTGATTCAGCGTGGTTTGATTAAGCGTACACCGCGGGGTCGCGTGGCGACTTCTCGTGCGTATGAGCATTTGGGTTTTGAGCCTAATCCTCAGAATGCTTTGTTTTAGCGTTTTTATATTCACTTTTGCATTATAACGAGCTTCACATTGAAGTAGGTTTTTGCACTGTTGTGTGCTTTTAACTTAAGGGGATGAAGTTCTTGATAGGCAAGTGAGCAAATATCAGGTCTAATAAGCATTGGCATGATTGAGGGTAAATTAAATCAGCTTCCTTTAGCAGAAGTTTTCCAAATTATTGTGACCAGTAAGAAATCTGGCGTTCTGTCAATTATTAGTAAAAGCAGACGGGCTCGCCTTTTTTTTGAAATGGGTCAGGTGCAATATGCCTATATCACGCCGGGTGTTCATCTTACTGAGGTCATGGTGCGCATGGAACTACTCACTATTTTTGAAGCGCAAGGCTTGCAAAATAGTTCGCCTGATAATGTTGATCAGTTAACCAGTGAGGCGCTAAGCCGAGGTTATTTAGATGAAGATAGTTTAAAACGTGCCCTTAAAAGCTACATTACAGAAGTCTTAACCGAGTTACTGGCTTGGAAGACGGGTGACTTTCAGTTTAACGAAAAGTCTTTGCTTGTTTCGCAAACGCCACCTGAATACAGTTTTGATGCCATGGGTTTACTCATGGAGGTGTTACGTAGGCAAGATGAGTGGAAGCGTGGTCTTGTTAAGACGAACAGTATTTATAAGCAAGTTGGTAACCCCACGAGTTTTACTTTGCCTGAGGGTAGTTGGGAAATACTGGGTTTGCTTGATGGTCGCAGAAGCTCCAGCACCATTGCTGCTGAACTTGATATGACTGAGAATCAAGTGTATCGTTTACTGTTTTTGCTTGAGCAAAATAGCTTGGTTGAGTTAGTTCCTTTTACAAAAAAAGATGTTTTTGCGCTTGTGTTGAGTAAGAATCATGTTTTAATGAGGCTTATTAGGTTGAGTTTAAAACGTATTGATGTTCAGCCCCTATTGGCTTATCAGCTAGAGGATGCGCTAACTATAGCGGCTGAGCAGCGACCTAGGCTGATTCTTGTTGATAAACAAGGTGAGGAAAGCTGGCAGTTTGTTAAAGACTTAAGGCAGCTGCCGGGCTATAGTCAAATTCCGGTCATTATGCTTGAGCAAGAGCCTGAGTCAGTAGGTATTTTGAAGCGCTGGCAGCGCCCTAAAGTTATTAATCTACCAAAACCCTTTGAAGAGCTTGACTTACAGCAGTTACTAAGTGACCTTATTGGTCGTCAAAGTGTTTAAGGTACAAGTTGTTCTTTCTCTTTTGTCCAGACTTGCTGCACAGCAAAAGTAACTTCCCAAGCTTGTGCGCCTGCTAAGTAATCTAAAACAGAGGTTCTAAACGCAATTCTTACTAAGTTAGCTAACTGATCAGAAGCATCTAACCCTATGCGTGTAGAAGCAAGTAGCAGCTCAGCCGCATCACGCTCGAGTGTGTAAGGGTAAAGCGCTGTGTTGGCTGTTTTGTGTGCTGTGATTATGCCTTGTGCCATGACTAATTCTTGAAAGAGTTGGCTTTCTAAAAATCTTATAAACTGTTGAGTGGCTGCGGTTTCCTTTGTTTGTACCCATAGTTTAGAGGCAACAAGCATGGGTTTATCTTGGGCTGTCAAGCTCGGAAAGGCAAACACGTCAAGGTTTTGAAATGCTTTAAAGCTATCATCATTATTGAGTTCAGCTTGTTCTTTTATGTCGTTAAGCAAAAAGCTGCCTTGGCGGTGCATAAAGCAGTCTGGTTCGCTACCCAAAAGACCTAAGGGGCTTTCTGTAAAATGTGTTTGAAAGGCCCCTACTAAGCCTTCAGCAAGGTAAGCATCTATCATGAATCTAGCTAAGTAATCATAGGCATTATTGACACGCTGATCATTAAAAGCAATCGTATTTTGCGTCCAGTCGCTGTAAAGTTCAGGCTCGAGTCTTAGCATGATCTCTTCAAGCCAGTCTGCTGCTGGCCAGCCTGTCTGATCTCCTGAACCAAAGCCTACGCACCATGCTGCTATGCCTGATACCAGCATGAGGTCACTCAAACTCATAAGCTGCTCTAAGGTTTCAGGAATGCTGTAGTTTTCTTTGGCAAACTGCTCAGCTGAGTACCAGATTAAACTTTTGGGTTCAATATCGTAAAACAAAGCATATATGTCAGGCGTTTTAGCTAACTGAGCTATGCTCAACCAAGATTCACTAGCTACGTAGTTATCTTGAAGAAAGCGACTGCTTGATTCAGGAAAGGCTAGTAGTAAATTTTGCTCAAAAAGCTCATTGGCAAGCGCCATATCAGGTAAAAGCGCCATATCGGGTAAATCATCTGCCTTAAGGTCTCGCTCTGGGCGCTTAGACAGTACAATCTCAGGCGTAATCCCTGTTACTAACTCAAAGTAATAAAGGGCAGCTTGCAGAGGCTCGAGTTCTTCTTCGGGTATGAGTAGTTTTAGGCTGCTGCCTTGTTGTTCTTGCAAATTTTCAAGGTCTGTCCAGTTATAACGGCTATCTGTGAGTTCAGGAATGCTTTGTGCTTGTAGGGCGTATGAACTCATAATGAGTAGGGTAAAAAGTAACTTAGTTAGCATGTAGAATCACCCTATCAGCTTAGCTTTATAAACTCAAGATAAAAGCAATATTTTCCATGTATAGCCTTTGGCATTTAAAACAATGCAAGCGTTTTAAATGCCGAACTAGCTGAGTAAAAACCCATGGGCTAAGTCGATGCTGTGTTTAACCTGAAAACCGCTATATGCCTTTTGGGTTAAACAAGCAACCGCAGTCTTGTGGGTAGCTTGCGTAAAATGAGCTATGAAACGCTTTTATTTGCAAGTACTCATTGTCTTGTTAAGCACAAGTTTCGCTTTAAGTTTTTGTCAAACATCGCAAGCAGGGTCGCATGGTTTTACGGTAGAGCGTGATGCGAATATTCCTGATTTACCTTTTGAAGATAACCCTGACCCCACTCTGTGCGGCATTCCCGAACCTTGGGGTAATGAAAGTCAAGCTTGGTTAAGTGGTTATTATGAAGCTGAGCTTATTCAAGAAGATGTCTTGCTTTATGACAGTCATTTAAGAAGAAGTATTGTTGCAACTGCTCCTACTGGAACTGAAATTGAAATTATTTTATTTCAATCTAACCCTAGTCTAAACTACTACTTGGTTCGTACTATCAGCGAAAATTCGCAAGAAGGCTGGATTCCTGCTCCTTTTGTCAGCTTTGACAAACCCTAATACTAAGCTGAATTATAAAGCAGTGCGACATTTATAATTCCGACCTTGCCGACGTAGTCGAGACAGCTTTGGGGAGTACCCTCTGACTCAGTCTTATGACACGATTAAATCAGTTTAGTATAAATCAGCAAAGCCCTAATGACGTTTTCTTAATACAACAAATGTAATCTTTCTTGAAATAGCAACAGGTAACGGTTTAATAGGTTACCCAGATGCTCATGTTGCTTGCTTAGCTAACAAAGATACCTTTTTTGAGTTACTTTTAAGCTTTATCTGAAGCGTAATCATTGCTCACAATGACGTCTTTTACAAGCTTCTTAAAGACGTTTCCTAAGTACAAACACAACAGCTTAGAGATTTGGATTCAAGTCAAACGATTTGTCCTTACTCAGTTTTGCTCGAGAAGATGCACTAAATACCTTCAGGGCAAAAAAGATAAAAGCAAAAGTAAAAAAGGTTTCACGTATTTCATCTGTATGTAAATGATTAGGAGATATATAATAAATAACTAGACCAATAATAATCGCAACAGATGAGCTCAAAGGCAGATTAGGAAACTCGAGTTTTTTTAAGAGTGCTCTGATTGGGGGTAGCAGATAGCTTATTAGAGGTAGAACTATGCCCCAAGCAAGCATTAAAAGATTCAAAATAAGATTATGATTTAAGCCTTCTAGATTGTGAAGTGTTGTTTCGTCTTGAGCATTATTCCAGAATTCAGGGGTTGAGAATCTAAAAATGCGTTGTCCCCAGCTGAATTCTTCAAAGGCAAAGAATAAAAAGAACATGGCAAACAAAAGATAAATAAAATTATACTTGTTCTTTTTAGTAAAAACAAAAAGATACAAAAACAAAACCCCAGAAACGCCTGACAGAAGGGCGTGAAGGTTTTCAAAGAAGGTGTCCTCATCAAAAACATAAAGCAGGGCTTCTGGATTATTCTGGAAGAGGTAGCCGACGTAGCCTAAAACTGCGACTATCAGTGTCCATGAAGCCACATTTCCTAAGCCTCTTTTGCGGATAGCAGGCATGCTCAAAAAAATGAGGTTAGCAGAGATCCAGAGTAATAAGAGTTGTACTAAGCTTAATGCGTTAAAAGGCCAAGGTAGTAGCAGGGTCACAACTGCTAGAATGACGCCTGCAGATGCGCTATAAACTGCATGATCAGGATGTTTATTCACCCAGTTTGGGTAGAGGCTTAACCAGTAGGGTTTCAAGATAGGAATCAAAAGTAACCAAAAGCTAAGCATGGTAAGAACCAAGCCAACAATGAGCCAATCAGCTCGCTCTAAGTAGTATTCAAGAGGAAGTTGACCCGAGATGCGAATACGTTGCAACAAGCCGGTTGCGGTTCCCTCGTAAATACTACGTAAAGCATTATGACCAAAATTAAGAAAAAACAATAAGATGCTTACTGCAGAAACAATGAGCAAGGTTGAGGCTGCCCACCAGAGACGACTTAAAGATGAAGTATTCCTGGATGTTGCCATGACATAATTCTAATAGACCGAGACATAATTCTAATCGATATCGTCACATTTTTGCTAGATCTTGCTCTCAAGCAGCGTTGGGTTACCTAACTCTTTTAGCTGAAGCAGGCTTGTCTAGCTATAGTAGTTTTTAAGTTATACCAAGTCCGATAATACGCTCACTAAACTCTAAAGAGATTTATACGCTCCTAAGCGGACTTGGTATTGGTTTCAACGGTCCAAGGCCGCGTTTAGTTCTTTAGGGAACCAAACGGAAAGGGTATTAAATACAGCAGCGACTTAGCAG
>CAYGTA010000249.1:0-7371 GCA_964352605.1 uncultured bacterium
GGAAAGGTTGACATCCACCAGGCACTACCTATGTACTCTCTACCATCAGCAAGCATTAGCCCCCAAGTAACGGCGGGTGGTTGGACACCTAGACCCAAGAAACTTAGTGATGCTTCAGCTAACATGGTGGTTGCAACCATTGTTGTTGCAAGTACGATTATTGAACTTGTTATATTGGGAAGAATGTGTTGGAACATAATACGTAGTTTGGTTTGACCTAAAGCTCTGGCGGCAAGAACATAGTCGAATTCTTTTGTGGCGAGTACTTCTGCTCTGGTGACCCGTGCATAACTTACCCAATTTGTGACACCTAGAATTACGATTAGGGTACCGAGTCCTGCTCCAACAACACCAGAAACAGCGACTACAAGTACTATGAAGGGAATAGCAAGAAATGCATCAGCGATTCGCATTAGAAAATTGTCAAGGCTGCCACCTGTAAAACCTGAGATTAGGCCGTAAGTAACGCCAATGCTTCCTGCGATTAGTACGGCAAGAACGCCAACTGATATTGAGATGCGGGTACCTGAAATTAGTCGACTTAAGACATCGCGGCCTAGTTGATCAGTTCCCAGTAAATAACGACCTGAATCATCGATATATCCTGGTGGTTTGAATCGGCTTCTTAAGTTGTGTTGCGTTGGATTATGAGGAGATAATAGGGGGCCAAAAACTGCGAGTAAAATAATGATCAGAAGAATTACAATGCCAATTTGACCGACGGTGGTGCCGCGTAAGGAACGAAACACTGACCTCAAGATCTAACCTTTGTAATTAAGATTTGATTTGGTATTGTAGACATCTTAGTTCGATCCACCAAATTTAATTCTAGGATCAATTAATGTATAAATAATATCTGTAATTAGATTTATCAAAATAAACGTCAGTGCAAACCAAAACAAAGCTGCTTGAACTACAGTGATGTCCCGAACGTTTATTGCTTCTATCACTAGGCGGCCTATTCCAGGCCAAGCAAAGACTGACTCTACAACTACGGCACCTCCGAGTAGCCATCCGAGTTGTAAAGCGAAGGCTGTAACAACTGGGATTAGAGCGTTGCGCAGTGCGTGCTTATAATTGACCTTTAGTGATGAAAGTCCTTTGCTGTAGGCTGTTCGAATATAATCTTGATTTAATACTTCAAGCATAGCGGATCTTGTGAGTCTGGAAATGCGGGCAGCTATTCCAACACCTAAGGTAAATGCTGGCAAAATTATTGAGCTTGGCTCCATTGCGCCAAAAGCTGGTAAAACCCTTAAGTTTACTGAAAAAATTAATATTAACATTAACCCTAACCAAAAGCTTGGCATTGCGGTGCCGAGTGTTGCTGAAGATGTTGCTGCTAAATCTAACCAGGTGTTTCGGTTTATAGCAGAAAGAATACCTAAGGGAATGGCGATCATTAGTCCGAGTAATGCTGCAAGGCCAGCTAATTTGTAGGTGTTTAGGAGGCGTTGCAGAACGAGTTCCATTGCTGGTACACGGGCTTGAACTGAAGATCCAAAATCTCCACGTATTGCTTTGCTAATAAATATGCCGTACTGTTGAATGAGTGGTTTATCGAAACCCCAGGCGCGTCTCAAATTTTCTACTTGTTCTTGTGTGAATGTTGGGGGAGCCATTACTGTTACAGGATCTCCTTTTAGGCGTACTAAAAAGAAAACTATTAGTGAGACTATGAAAATGGTAAAAACCATTTGTACTAGGCGGCCAACTATGAATGATTGCATACAAATCTAATTTTAAGGTGAGGTGTTCACTTAGTGAACACCTCACCTTAAAATTATTTTATTTTTAGGTCTCTGAATGTGAACCAGCCATCTGCTCTTGGTTCCCATGAGAATTTGTCGTTTATACCAATAACGCCTCTTAGTTCCATTACCGAAACGGTTTGAGCGTAGTCAAGGTAAAATTCTTGCCATTGCTCCCAAAGTGCTAGTCGCTCTTCGGCATCTACAGTTACTAGAATTTGGTTTCCTAGTTGATCTAATTCATCTTCACAAACTGTATATGTGGACTGAACCCAGTCACATGTATAGAATTTTGGGGTGAGTGAGGGTGATCCACCTAGAACTGCCATTATTATGTCACGGTTGTTTCCGGGGGTTGATATTTGTTCATTAAATGCAGATGCTTCTAGAATTGTAAACTCAACATCAAAACCTGCATCTGTTAACATGACTGCCATTACTTCGGCGACTTCTTTTTCGTTACCAAATTGAAAAGCTGGAGCGTCGAGGTAAACCAAAGGCCTGTTGCCTCCGTCAGGATCGTAGCCTGCCTCCTGGATGAGTTGTTTGGATAATTCAGGGTCATACCATTCATTGGCGGCTGTTTCTCCTGCATACTTTTCCGCAAATGCTTCTGGGAATGGGGATGCGATTCGTACAAGTGTTGGGGTGGCAGATCCTTGCACTTCGGCGAGTAGGCTGCGGTCTAGTGCGTGACTTATTGCTAAACGAATATTTTTATCTAAAGTAGTTGGTTCATAGTCAGGGTAGGTCGTAGCGACTGCGCCACTTGTTGTTTCGACACGTAGGTAAAAGCTCATAACTCGTGATGGTTGTCCTTGAAGTAATTCTACTCCTGGGGCTGCTTCTAGTCTTTCTCGCTCTGGTAATGGTACTGAAGAAATCATGTCAACTTGGCCTGCTAGTAGTGCTGCTATTTGACTAGATCGCTCTGGGATGACTTGATAAATGATTGTGTCAACTTCTGGTCGGCCGGCATGATAGTCGTCCCATGCTTCGAAGATGTATCGGTCACTTTCAGTGAATTCAACTAATTTGTAGGGTCCTGATCCAACTGGGTTACGTGAGAATTCTTCTTCTCCTACTTCTTCCATATAGCCAGGAGGAAGGAGTTGGCATCCGTTGAAGCTTATGTCGGCTAGTGTGTATGCGTGTGGCTGACCGGTGATCACATCTACGGTTGTCTCGTCAATCACTCTGACTTCATCTACGAAAGCCCATTGTGGTTGCACCATAAAATCTTCGCGGGTTCTAACCCTGTCAATGTTCCATTTTACTGCGTTTGCGTCAAGTGGTTCACCATTATGAAATGTGATTCCTGGTCTTAGGTAGAATCGCCATGTTAATTCATCAACTGTTTCCCAGCTTTCTGCAGCTTGACCGTAGTAGCCTGAGCCGTCTGCTTCTTTCCATATTAAACAGTCGTACAGGGTGTTTGTTAGCCAGTGGGTTGAACCAAACCATGTTACTGGGGCATCCATAGTTCTGATTGGACCTGGATGAGCGAATGTGAATGTAGTTGACTCTTGGGCATATGTTAGAGATATGAATAGTGTTAATGCAAGAATTAGGCTGTAAATTTTTTTCATTTAGTCTCCTGTGCATATTTTGGTTATGAACTTGTTGGGATTTGGAAGTTTTTTGGTTGTGGGATTTGAGTTTTACACAGGTTCCTCCGTACATTTTGTTGGGTTTTTATGAGTCTTTGTTGAATTTTTGTGGGT
Source organism: uncultured bacterium (assembly GCA_964352605.1). Lineage (GTDB taxonomy): Bacteria > Deinococcota > Deinococci > Deinococcales > Trueperaceae > JAHEBB01. Next base: position 3,476 of record CAYGTA010000249.1, read on the forward strand.
TTTTGAAGATTGATTTTTGTGGGCTTGGGTGGGTATTGATTTTGGTTGAAATTCTGTTTTTGGTTGGAGGTTTTTGGTTATTGGTGAGGTAAGTGAGTTTATTTTTTTGTTGTGACCATGTTGGGTAGGTTTTGTTGCATTTTTTTGAGGTTTTGGTGCTCAAGGTTTGTTATGTCTGTTAATTTAAAATATCGATGAGCGGTGTTTGAGTATTATTTTGATAGGTCTTGGTGATTTTTTTGTTGGGGAGCACTTTGACTATATGACCGTTGTTTTGTAAGTTTTTGGTTTTTTTGAAGACTTGTTTTTTTGCTGTTTTTATACGAAGATTCTCGTTTTATTTTTGTGGAGATGCTCAATTTACTTAACCCTCCTTCTTTTTTTATTTTGATTTTAAGTGTTCGTGGTGTTCTGATAAATTACAATTGTCAATAGCCAACTGTTAACAGTTGGCTAACTATACGAATATTTTTATTTAAAAGTCAAGTGTCCCATTAGAAAGAGACTTCAGTTCTTAAACTCGCTTAAGCGTTTACTTTGTTTCAATCAGATTTGGTATTCGTTTCAATGGTCTAAGACCACGTTATTATTCCTTAAGTAATTGAGGGGTGAGCATGAATCATCTAATAGCAATAAGGTTCTCTTGGAGCTCAAGGATATCAAGACCTAGTGTCAGATTAAGCTTAAACTCGAACCAGCTTCAAGTCCTGGAATGAACCTTTTCGGGGTAAGTTGTCACGGTCGCGAGGAAAGTCGCCCCTCCCCGCGCCGCTGCCTAACCACGCATGTCAGTTTCCCGACACGTGGCTAATCAAAACATTAACTCTTGTCATGAGTACCTCTTTGAAATGCATCATGGCAATGACCCATCACCAAAGCAAGATTGTCATAGTGATTGTTTTTGATAATGAATTAAAAGATGTATTCAAAGGCTGGTATCCAGGGTTTCAGACTGACTGGACGCCCGAATTGAAAATAGCGGCCTGACCCCAGGGTTTTCCGTGCTCTCCTACAAAAGGTTTTGAAGTGGTGGTGAGAGAGGCGCCTCTCCTTCTGACCATAACCTGCTACCCCAACTAGCTTTTCGTATTTGGTATCACTTAACCCGTTTTCGAATACTGTGAATGGGTGAATAAAACGCAGTACGAATAGCTGCATTCTTCCAAATATTCTTAGCCTCAGACCATTGCAATTTCGGGTCAACACAGGTAACTTGTTGCTGCACTTGTCCATTCACAGCAAAATGATTAGCTAAATGCTCGAGTGTGTAATGCCAGAACTCATCTTCTGCTTTGTGTCCACCAAAACGTAAACCTAGTTCCATTATTGGGTCAGAAGCTCTTAGTAAAACTTGAGCTTGCGCTACACTGCAGCCATCCTCTTCATGTGCGCTAAAGGTAATCCAAGCAGCAAGCATGTGGCCTTCTGGCGTCATGAATGTAAATGACTCATCATCTGCATATATAACCATAATGCCAGTTGATAGAGGCATACCCGCAGCCGATAAGTTCAAAACAGCCACTTCTCCAGGCGCAATACCTGTTAAAGGACCATAAAAGTGACTTCCTTTTGGCCAAAATTTAGGAAAGTTCGCTTTCCAAGCTGCAATAACCTCAGTTGGTGATGCTGACGCGCCACTTAGCCTAATTTTATAAGTCTTTTGCCACATTTGCCCAAAGCCTTTGATGGGGCCTGTAAGTTGCCTGCCTGCAACATTTAGGTTCATGGCTTCTTTAGGTACGTTGTTAACCGAAAGTTTAGAAACAGGATGCGCCCAATTAGCCTCACGAGCTTTTTTGCTTTCTTCAGTCTTGGTGATAGTTGCCTCCTTCTGGCAATGCCTCGCCATAACATGCCCAGCATAGGGATGTACGGACTCAAAATTTTTTAAACTTATTTACTTGTTATTTAGACAGCAGCAAACGCAGCATCTTCTGAATCATGAATATGAATAGCTTCATTAAGTCGTGTTAGTTCAAAAATCTGCTTGTAATGCTCATTAAGACCATAAGCTGAAAGACTTTGATTTTGACGCTGAGCACGAATGAGTAAGGTAACCAGAAGTCCAATGCCACCACTATTCATATAGTCAAGGTCCGCAAAGTTTAGAAAAATAGCGCTTGTACCATTTTGACTTGCTTTCGTATAGGCATCCATAAGTACATTTTCACAAAAAGCATTAATTTCGCCGTTGATGTCAATAACCGCAACTTTCTCACTTAAGGCACGAACATTGGCTGATAGGCTATTTTTTGTCATTGCATCCTCCTAAAGACTTAAAGACGTCTTTGCACTTTCTTCGTCTGGTAAAATATCCATAAAATCAGACAGGCGCGTAATCTGAAAAATCTCAAGATAATGATCACTAAGGCCGCAGGTCATAAGCTTTCGTTTACTTTGTCGAGCTTTTGCTAAAAGCCCCACAATGAGCGCGATTCCCGTACTGTTAATGTAACTAACTTCTGCAAAATTAAGCAGCACTCTTTTTGCAGCTGACGCCTCAGTTTGGGCGTAAGCAGTATTCAGTTTTTCTTTAGCCCCAGCATCAATAACACCTTTCAAATCTAAGATGCTCAAATCCTCTTCATTACGAACCAAAATATTAAAAGCATGCTTAGACATTGTCACCTCCTTGAAGGTTTAAACTAAGCTCAATCGTGTGCTGTTTACCATCAATAACGGTTTCCAGTTCATCGACCATATTTTTAATCAAAAATAACCCCCAACCTCTCGGTGACTGCTCACCTGCAAGCTTCGCATTCAAGTCAGGTGCATCAGTCTCAGGAATAGCATGCTCACCACCTTGGTCTGTTATACGAACTTTAAGTTGCTCAGCAGAGCTCATAACCTGAATTTTCACAGGTATATCAGCCTGATAGGCATTACCATGCTCCATAGCATTCATCGTAGCTTCAGCAACAGCTGTCTTTAAGCGCTCGAGTCTAAGCCCATCAATAGCTAAACCTTTAACGCTCTCAATGACTTGCTCAGCTGCTTGCCGTTCATTACCTGCTTCACTTGCCACTTCAAAGTTTGCTAGAATCACAGTAGAATCTTTGCTTTCTGAAACAACCTTAGCTTTAGAAGCTTCACGCTCTAAGACCAAAAAGGTAATATCATCCTCTTGCTCCCAGTCTTTACCAACAAAAGAATTTAGGTCAGCCAGCAAGTAATCGATCATGGTAGTGTCCGCCTGATAGTTTGCTATGAGCCTCTGCAAACGCGGAAAGCCGTACATTTCACCATCTGGCGCGTGCGCTTCAACCAGGCCATCACTATAAAGAAGCAAACTATCACCAACATCAAGCGTTGTCTCTAACTCCTCGTAGTCCATACCTGGCATAAGCCCAAGCGGCATTCCTCTAGCACGAAGCTCTTCGACAGGATGCTTAGGGTCAGCCTTATGCACATACGGCAAATCATGCCCAGCATTTGCATAACTCAACTTACCCGTTGCTGGGTCAAGCAGCACATAAAAGCAAGTCACGAACATATTCGCAGGTATCTCTGGATGCAAAATATCATTCACTCGCTTTAACACCTCTCCCGGAGATATTAAGCGCTCAGCTGCTGCACGCAAAATACTAAGCGTTGTTGCCATAACTAAAGCAGCAGGCACACCTTTATCGGTAACATCAGCAACTGCCATAGCCAACCGGCCGTCAGGAAACGAAAAGAACTGATAAAAATCGCCGCCAACCTCACGGGCAGGCTGATAATACGTTGAGATATCCCACCCCTCAAGCTGAGGTGACTCTTTAGGTAACAAGGTCTGTTGAATAAGCTGAGCAACTTTTAACTCTTGCTGAATACGCTCACGCTCTTGCGCTTCACGCTGCTGTTCTTGAACAAGCTGCGCAACCCGCAATGCTGGTGCTGTCTGAGTTGCAAGATTA
>CAYGTA010000250.1:0-7318 GCA_964352605.1 uncultured bacterium
AAAACGCTTGCAGCGTTTTAATTGTCGAACTAGCTGAGTAAAAACAGATGAACTAAGTTGATGGTGTGTTTTACTTGAAAGCTGCTACAGTAAGCATTTGAAACTTTCAGAAACCATTGAATTTACAAAGGTTTCAAGTTAAAAAACCATAAAACTGACTTTGCTTTTAAAGCAAAGTCAGTTCACAAAAAACCTTTTTCTTTTGCGTAAGCGAGCTTATGAGTATGAGTACAAACTTCTCAACCCTTACCAAATAAATTTTATCAATTCATTAAGTACCAAGCAGCGTTTACTGGCTTACAGCCTCCACAACCATAACGTTGAATTTAGCCCCTATGGTTACATTGCTACCATCAAGATTTGTTACGTACCAGCGCTCCGTAGTACCGTTATAAGCAATACCTACCGGCGCATCATTACGAAACCCCAATTGTATATCTTGAGTAAGCAACAAATTTGCATCTGGTTTAGCATTTGTCAAAGGGCTATCTATTTCACTAAGTGGCCCTATAGTATTGGCCGCTGTCGCAATATGTGCTAACCCAAGAATACTCGTACTACTACACTGAACTCTTCCATCTGCAGCTATAGCTACAATAGATGTACCCGCAACACAATTTTTATCTAAGCTAGCTTGCTTAGAACTTATAAGCTGCTCAACAGCATCCTTTAAAGCTTTAAAGTTCGCATTGACTTCATCTGCAACAATAGCTGTATCAGCAGAAAACTGATTAGGAATAGTAACTTGAGCAGCACTAAATACAACTACTACCATTAAGACAACTGCATAAGCGATATAACGAATTTTTTTCATAACTTTTCTCCTAGCTAATTAAGAATAAGTGTGACCTTATTGCCACTTTGCTTGACCCCAAAGACTCGTATCCCAGACTGCTGCACCCAAAGGAGAATCACCTTGAGAGCAAGCCACAAGCAAAAACAACAAACAAATACAAACAATAAATAAACGACTTCGTTTCATAACACCTCCTTCCAGAATTATGTTCTACAAAAAGCAATAGCCAGCCCACCAGCATGCATAAAACAGCTGAAACATAGGCCTATACTTTTGTTAAAAATTAAGATTACTTGTAAACGAAATAACTCGAGCTTTTATAGAATCTGTGATTAATATGAGTAAAGAGAAAATTAGACTCTTTACTCATATCTGAACAAGATTAGGCAGCTGCTGCTGCCACATCAGCTTGTGTTTTTGTAGCTTTTTGACGGCTCAGCATTAAACCAGCGACCAATACAATGACCGCAATTGCTATGAGCGAAAAGCCTAGCACAGGGCGAACCACAAGCCAAGCTATAGCTATGGTTATAAAGGTAAAGAAGAAAGCAATCACGCCAGCTATAAGCCTAGCGCCTGCACCTAGTAAATTACCCAAGAATGGCAAAACACTAGCAAGTACAACTAGAGGGCCAAAAACCGCAGCTAAGCCACCAGCCATCATGAAGTAACCTAGGACACGCAAACCCCAAGTCATAGCGGTATTAGCTTGCTTAGCAGCTTCAAACATTTCGTCAGGCGTTTTTACACCCATAGACAGCATATTAATAGCAGAACCATGCTTAGACTGATACGCCTTGAAACTATTTCCATCTTGCTGAGAAACAATACTCACGGTTGATTCAGGCACAAAACTAAACTTCACCCGAACATCACCAATTTGAGGTGCAGCACTAGAGCCTGCGTAATTCAAGTAAACCCATTCACCGGTCTGCTCTATGGGCACATTTGCTGTTTGCGAAATTTTTGTTAAATCAGCTTCGTTTAAACTTAGGGCTTGCGAACCAGATATTTTGCCACTTAAGCTTGTTGGTAGTTGAAACGCGCCTAAGGCTACATTCTGCGCTAACCAGTCCCCGCCTGTAAACGGCATGCTGGCTGGGTTACTATGCCCAGCGGGTACTTTAAAGTTCGAGTCACTAATAGTACTTGGTGACCATGTTTGCTCATAATCGTAAGTCGTGACGGTTTCTTCAGTGCCACCTGTTTGGGTTTTGGTCTCAGAACGACTGGTTTCTTTCCATTGGTACATTTCGACAACTCGAGTTAGCTTGATTGCGTTTGTACCTATACCAAAGGCGTCATCTTGTAAGACATCTGTGGTGCTTGCCAAACCTGTCATATGTACAAGCTGACCATTTAAGGCACTATCTACACTATCTGGCAAGGTGGCTTGCACGATGCCTTGACCTTCATCTAGGGTTCTGGCACGCTTTACGGCGCGTGATTCATTCCAAAATAAGAGTGGAAATGCGAGTACAAAAATGACAAGTCCTGTTAATACGCCTTTAAAGGCTCCCCCTAAGCGCCCTATTATGCCTGTTCTAGTTACTTCTTGATAAGCCATAGTTCTTTTCCTTTCACTAAATACTAGTGACTAAGAAGACTTGAGAAGCATCTTCTTAGCCTCGATGTTAAAAACCAAATGGGCCAGCCTGAGGATAATAAGGACCATATATATCGCGGTAAACCCCAATTGCAACAAATGCATCATCAATACCCAAACGGGGTAACCAGACATCAGAATCAATAGTCATATCATTTCCCTGAAGGTTAAGTCCAAGAATACTCCTGACATCATTTTGCCAGCCCTCAATTGCTTGTATGTTTTGCTCCGCAGCAGCACGATCTATAACAGAGCGCGCCAAGTAAAGCTCGAGCCATTGCTCAGGCAAGCCAAAGTTAACGGGTTCTATGCTGTTATCCCAAGCTTCTTCAACCCATTCTGCCCAGTCTTCCATTTCTTCTATACTCATGTTGGTACTAAATTCTAGGTAGTCTGCGAAGGCGTTACCAAAAACAAGATTATCTGTCATGACTAGCGTGTAGTTTCGACGTGCATTATCCACGCCATAGTAGTCATTCATGGCAAAAATGTTGTAACGCATTTCTACATGTGTAGCAGCCTCAACCATGACAGATGAACCACCATAAGTGGCTATTGGGTCATGCTTTTCGTGAAAAATACTCATATTGTTTTCAAATGTATAGCGTGGAAAATTATCAGGATTATCTCCAAAGAAGCTTTTACTCAAATGGAAACCAACCCCCGTATTATTAATAGCAGCGTTATTGCTTACAGTAACTATGGCATCACGACCAGGAAAAAAGGTGAAAGCGCCCACCGTAGGTGCAGTATTAAGAACCACAACATTATTAACAATAATTTCACTGTTAATGCCTGTACTTACAATAAGACCACCAATTTCAGGTGAAGGCGCAAAGCCACTACCGCCAGGTCTTACCATAAGCACTGGGTTATTAGGGTCCTTGTAGCGATTACGAGGGCCATGATCAATAATCAGACCATCTACCACAACTTTATGTGCAGTTTCTTGACCTCTAGCCTCCATAAGTTTTGTACCAACTTCTGAAGCATCTATGGCTAGACGCGGGCCGCTGCTAAAATTCTTAGACCCATTCTCACCTGTCAAAATGGTTTTATGTGCACCCCAAGGATCTCTAGTACTAAAGTCATCACTAAAACCACCATAAATTTCTACAGCAACTTTCATGCTATCTGAACCTGCACCAGCACGCCCCATATAGATACCCTCTGCAATAAATACCCTGTCACCATTTTCAAGCTGAGAAATAATATTTCCTAAATCTGCAGCAGGTTCTTCTAGAGTGCCTTTTTTACCCCTACCCCGCTCAGCCGAAACAAACCAATCACGCGCAAATGCAGTGTTAAGACAAAATGCTAATACAGTTAAACCAACAATTATTTTTTTCACGGTCATACTCCTTTGAAACTACCTACTAGGGCACAGCGAAAACCTGCGCCCTAAACCAATGTCTTAGTAAATAGGTTGAATAGTCTTACTAACGCCTGCACCAGCTTGCTGTACCTTCACAATACGGTAGGCATCTGTAGCACCATAAATTGTGCCATCTGGCGCAATAACAAAGTTACTAAAGTACTCAGGCCAGCCCGGTAGATCATCAATATCAAAACTAAGTTCACTGTTTGTTGAAACATCAAAGATGGTTGCGTCAGCTAGGCCACCCACAACTAAGACATTTTGATCACTCGAAATACCCTCACCATAAGCACTACTGTTACCAGGCCATTCCCACATTTCAACAGTGCCATCTAGCTTGTAACGCGCATTTTCATTACTACTGTTAATTATGAGCGCGTCATCTCCTTGAAAGAAAACCAACTGATTATCTGATGGGCCATAAAAACCAACATAGTCAGCTAGAACTTCAAATTCAGGTACACTGTAAAGAATATAGCGAGCCTCTTCACCATCATGCTGCTCAGAGTAAACATCTTTAGCAAACCCCTCGTACTCTTCAGGAATATCACTCCAAGAAACATCCTCTTCGTTTTCACTATCAAAATCATCAAAGAAAACAGCTAACTTTGTACCGTCAGCATTAAGCCCAATAGACGCAATATCATCATCTTCACCAAAAGTAATACTCTTCATTTCAATACCTGAAGTATTAAAAAGCGTGACGGTATCACCATCAAAATCACTGTCATAAGCAACCATTAGGTTAGCCGCAGGTGCCATGCTCATAGCGCCATAACCACCTAGCGTGGCAGTAACTTCGAGGGTTTCAGCATCTAAAATATAGATATCTGGCTCGCTATCTTGCAAGAAAAGAAGAGAACCATCAGCTGAATAAGCAAGCTTATTAATAGTAGAACCAAAATAAACACGCTCTGTAACCTCAAGAGTTTCCGCGTCAATTTTGTAAAGCGTACGATTCTCACCACCGGCCACAAGCATTTCACCATTCGGGTGAAGCGCAAGCGTTATACCATCAAGCGGAATGTCTGCAAATGCGACCCCTAAAACCAAAATCAAAAAAACCATTACCTTCTTCATGTCTTTCTCCTTAAACGTGACCGAGTAGCAAACCGTTCTAAACCACTCCGTCTACATTAAATGCCCTAAATCTCTCGGGGGCTTTCCGATACCCATACTTTAAAAAACAGGTCTTAACAAGGTCTTAACAAGCCGATTCTTGTGTTAAGACAAACACTCGAGTATCCAAATAAACCACCCTTCTTAAGCATGAACGTAGGAGTATGCTTAAGCTAAGTATCTAAGATGCGCGTCGCAATAACGTCGCAATAAACTCGAGTTAGGTTTGAAGGTAGTAAATTTCAGATATTAAAACGCTTTGAGCTTAGGTTAAGGCGCACTCAACACGGTTCCGACCTGCATCTTTGGCTTTATATAAGCCTTTATCTGCGCGTTTAAGTAGGTCCTTTAAAGCTTCATCTGTGAAGCTTGCAACACCAAAGCTAGCCGTTACATGACCTACACCTAAAAAGACTTGCCGCTCGAGTATCTGTCTGAAGCGTTCTGTGAATTGGTAGGCTTCTTCTAGTTTGGTGTTGGGTAGTACAAACATGAATTCTTCACCCCCCCAGCGGGCTAGGTAATCTTGTTTGCGTATGTGTTTTCGGGCTAGCTCAGCGAGACCTTTAAGGACAGCATCTCCTATGTCATGTCCGTAGCTGTCATTGACTTTTTTGAAGTAGTCTATATCCCATAAAACAATGCTGAAGCTTTCTTGTGATTGTTCTAGCTGAGTGAGTACGTCTAGTATTTTTCTTCGATTGGCTATACCTGTTAAGCTATCTTCGTATGCTAGTTGTTCAACTTTTTGGGTTTCTAGTTTCGCTTTGAGTACTTCGTCTCGGTAGAGGGCAAGGGCGTACATAAAAACAAGTAAACCAGCACTCATAATGATAATGCGTAGTAATAACATAAACTCATTGTTTATTTGACCTTGATTCAGCATGGGGTATGCTTTTGTAAGCATAAGTATGGCAGTGCCACTATGGATACTAACGTTCCATAAGACGCTTTGTTTGATAGGAAGAATAGCAAAGGCCATAATGCATCCGCCCAGTAAAAACCAAACGTTGACGGAAGCGTATTCTAGAAATAAACCTTCAATACTTAGGTCACTCAGTATGAGCGGTAAGGTAAGACCAATAAAGTAATGAATCAGCAAAACAATCATACCTAAGCGTTCTGCTTTGACTAAGTTAATACGGTTGCGCCCAAGAGCATAAATGACCCATAAGACAAAACTTATAAATAGCGGGTAGTAATAGCGGTGTATAAAAGATGCCTCTATGTGCTGCCAAGCTATGTACACTTTAGGTATAGCAACACAAAGACCTAATACGCAAACAACTTGGTAAACCAAACGGCGTTTTTGAGCAAAAAAGCTCTGCATGGCTTGCACAGAACCAGTCATCTGCGCCAAGCCTAACGTTTTGAGAAGCCTTATAATGAGAAAAGTCAGACTTTTTAATTAAGTAGCTTAGTTTTCCAATGCCTTATAAAGTGATTCGCTAACGCCACTAACTAATGTTATTTTTACTTAACTAGGCTGGCGCATCTAGGCTCAAACGCTTAGATCAGGTTAGATTACAAAATGAGTCACGCCGTATTTAGGGGTTCTCTAGGCAACACAACAAAATCAGCCTAAGTCAGCCTGTAGTGAAACTCCAGCTTGGATGCTAGTGATTCAGTAAAGGGGAGCTTCTATGGAGCAATCAGAAACCCCAAGCAGGAGAAAGCAAAATGAAACGTCGTTGTACCGTAAGATTTGAATTTAATAAACCAGACCGCAGGTACCAAGCAGGTGACAAAGTAACAGGTCAATTGCTTGTTAGCGCTTTACAAGATTTCGAAATAACAGCTGTTCATATGCGTTTACGCTGGCGAGCTTACGCTAACAATAAAACCTCCATTCAAGAAGATGTGCTTGTCTCATCAAAACAGGCTAATGCAGACAACATAAAGCTCGAGCTTACTGAAACAGTCTTTAAAGAGGGTGAAACTTACCGCATTCCGTTTAGTTTTGTAGCGCCTGTTGGCCCTTTGACGTATAAAGGTATTAATCTCAAGATTGACTGGTCTTTAGATGCGAATCTTGATTTACCTAAACGTCCTGGCTTTGCTGAACCTAAAGCAAGCACAAACCTTCAGATTAGGGTTAAAGAAGGTCAAGAAGTATACTTAGGGCCTAATTACAAGAAGCCTGCTAAGGTTGAGCCGTTTTTACAGGGCGGCAATTACTTTTATCCTATTTTCACGGTTTTAATTACGGCTGGTATTTTGTGGTACTTATATTCAGGCACCAACCCTTTCGAAGGTCGGGCAGATGTCATTACGTTCTGGGTAATTCTTAGTTTGGGTGCGCTCATTGCCATTGGGCAGCTCATCTTTTTCTTCATGGAACAAGACATGGTTAATACTTTAAAAACACTCGAGTTTAAGCTTGATTCACAAAAAGTCATGCCTGGTGAAGCTCTGAATT
>CAYGTA010000251.1:0-7254 GCA_964352605.1 uncultured bacterium
GAATAGCGGTAATTAACGTGTAGTACTTACCGGTTACAAAAACCTTAAATTTATGCTGATGCAAGTACTTGCGGTAGTAAGCAACATCTTTAAAAAGTAACGACAAGTCAGCTTGACTGAAATTCTTCATGCGCGCCCCATAAAGCAACTCAGCATCTTTATATATCGAATTCGGAAAAGCAATTATTAGACTTGCAGGCTTAGTTAAGTACTTTTGTACAAGCTTTCTCAGAATAGCCCTATCATCAATACCAGGGCTTTGTAAGGTACCAAAAGCCAAAATTAGATCAAATGTACCAAGCTCTAAGCCATCAATATCATTTATATCTGCACAAATAAATGCATACTTTGAATCTGGAAACCGCACTCGAGCTTCACTAAGTGCAGATGCCGAGTGGTCAATACCGACAAAGCTGCAAGATTGACTTAAGTCAAGATAATCAAAGAGTTTGAATTCTTCAGCACTGTTAACCCCTAAACTCAAAATGCGACTTTGAGGTTTAAGCTGAATACGCTCTAAAGCCTCTAAGTAATCAAGCAAAAAAGAGCTTTCCTCGAGCTTCTTAATACGCTGAAAGTCAGATTCTAAACCATACTTCTCAGTTTTATCAGCCTCTTTATGAAAAGAAGCAGTTCTTAATTTCTCTAAATTTACCCGCACATGCGTTTCAGAAACAAGTTCAGGAGTTAAAAAGCGACACTCGAGCTTCTCTGCTAAATCAAGCCAGACTCGCCAAGGTCTATGCCTAAGACCCTGATTTTGCTCACCTGAAAATAAGCCTTGACTTAAATCGGGGTTAGGTACAGCAAAACTAAGCTTAGGTGATTGCTTTAACGCTTCTTGCACATGGCGAACAATAAGGTAAAGCGTTTCATTCGTGAAGGTACGCACCTGCCTAGTGTAGCGAGTTTAAAGCAAAAGAAAAGCCTGATGTACAACTGTCACCGCCCTCTCAACAACCAATGCCCTAGGCTAACTCGAGTGCTATAGCGTTTTGCTTAGTTTGGGAGATTACTAATAATGCAAAAAGATATTAAAGTTGCGGTTATTGGCTTGGGTTATGTTGGTTTGCCTTTAGCTGTTGAGTTTGGTAAGAAATATCAGACTATAGGATTTGATATTAATCATTGTAGAGTTAAGCAATTGCGCTCTGCTGTAGATGCCACGCAGGAACTGAGTTCTGAAGAACTTAAAGCGTCACGCTGTTTGCTGTTTAGTACTGAAGTTAATGATTTAAAGCGTGCTAACACTTTTATCATTACAGTTCCTACCCCAATAGATACAAATCATCAACCTGACCTTGTACCTTTGCAAGAAGCCTCGAAACTTATTGGGCAGGTCATAAAAAAAGATGATGTGGTTATTTATGAATCAACGGTTTACCCAGGTGCAACCGAAGAGCACTGCATTCCTGTGATTGAAGAAGTATCTGGTTTGAGTTTCAATAAAGATTTCTATGCGGGCTATAGTCCTGAGCGAATAAACCCAGGAGATAAAACAAGAAAAGTATCTACGATTGTCAAAGTAACCTCAGGTTCAACGCCCGAAATTGCAGATTATGTAGATGAGCTTTACAAGAGCATTATTACTGCAGGAACACACAAGGCATCTAGCATAAAAGTAGCTGAAGCTTCAAAAATTATTGAAAATGTACAACGAGATGTCAACATTGCACTCATTAATGAGTTTGCCATGATTTTTTCTCACTTGGATATAGATACCCATGAGGTTGTCGAAGCAGCCTCATCCAAATGGAATTTCATGAAACTCACCCCCGGTTTGGTGGGTGGGCACTGCATTGGGGTTGACCCTTACTACTTGCTTCATAAATCAGTCTCAGCTGGCTATATACCCGACATGCTCAGGGCTGCCAGAGAAATAAATGATGGTATGGCAAAACATGTTGTAAGCAGACTCGTAAAAACCATGATTGACAAAAACTTAGCGATAAAAAACGCTCGAGTGTTGGTTTTGGGGTTTACTTTTAAAGAAGATTGCAATGATACGCGTAATACCAAAATTGTTGATTTGGCTCAAGAGTTACGTTCTTATGGTATGAAGCCTGACTTATATGACCCTTGGGTTTCAGCTGAAACGATTCGTCGTGATTATGGCTGTGAGATGATTGAGTCACCTGAAAAAGATGCTTATGATGTGCTTATTTTAGCTGTTCCTCATAAACTTTTTAAGGAAATGGGTTTAGAAAACATGAAGGCGTTTGCTAAAGCAGAGCATGTTTTTTATGATCTGAAGAGTGTGTTTGCCAAAGAAGAGTCTGACTTACGGCTGTGAATCGGTCTTTTTATTGAGTTTTTGACGTGACTGAATGGAGATTCAGTCACGTTTTTTGAACTTATTTCTTTTATTGCGGTACTTGAATAAAGTTCATGTTGTTTGTTTTGATAGCTTGAGCTCTTAGTTTTATAACAAGATCACGCATATTTAAACTGGGCTCAGCTGATTTTGTAAGGGCTGCAACGGCTGAAACAATGGGCGCAGCAAAAGATGTTCCTGTTACGCCGTTCGGGTTGCCTAAACCATCTAGAATAATCGCTACCCCGGGTGCTGCAAAGGGTTCTTTGTTAAGTGAGTTTAGGGTTTCTTGCGTATTAAAATCTGCTAGAGACCATGATTCATCGGTATTTAATTTCGCAGCTGCAACAGCAATGACATTAGGGTAGTCATTTTGATATTGGGCTGGGTAGTGGGCTTCTTCATCTGCGGTATTACCAAGTGACGCCACAACAAGGGTTTGTGTGCGGGTTTGCAGCATATCTTTCAAAAGCGCTTCAAATACTTTATCTCGTTTAACGTCACCCCCAAAACTCATGTTGATAATATCTATAGCAGGAAAACCTTCAAATTGATTACGAATGTACAGCATGGCCTTAACAAAGCTACTCGTTGTACAAGAACCATCATCGTTGCAGACTTTAAGGGCAAGCAAGTCGGCGTTTGGGGCGAGCTCTTTGCTAATGCTTTCTACCAAACTACCGTGACCATCTTTAAAGCTTGTTTCATCACAATCAAAATCATCATTTATAGTGAAGGCATTGCTATTAGGATTGGGAAAATCTGCCTCTATGAAGCTACGTGAAAGTGCCGAAGTGGCAGAGCTGGCTAAAAAAGAGGAAGCGTTGGCGACACCACCATCCAAAAGAGCAAGCGTTACACCTGCTCCTGTATTACTTGCAGGTTTAGAAACAATGCTTGCCAGTGCTTTTAAGGGAACAGCTTGAGCGGAGTTTGCTTCTTCTGTTAAGGCGCTACCGTCATCACAAGAGCTATCAAAAGAAGCCACAGAAGGGTCATAACTGTACATATAAAAATCAGGCGAAATGGCAATAGGCCGCACCTCAATTCGAAAGCGCAAAAACTCACTAAGACGCTCAAACGCCACTCGGCTTGCCTGCCTACTATTGCTAACCACCATAAGACATAACGGGTTACCATGCTGACTTGCACCCAAGGTGGTTTGCCCAAGACTCTCATAATCTCCAAAATAATCTACCAGTTCAAAATTATTACTAGCCTCAAACAAACGCTCGAGTTTACTTCTGGTGTTTTCTTGACAGGGAATCAAGATATTTAGCCTGTTCGCATTTGCTTCCCCTTTGGGATTGAAGTCGTAACTACTTTGGCGATTTCCATCAATATTTAGGTCAAGGATTTGATTGTTAAGCTTGAGCGTTAAAGATACATTTGTGGGTCTTTGTTTTCTTTCGAGATCAAGCTTTAGCCTAAGGCCAGTTGCATCAAAACTAAGAATGACATTGTCATTTAAAGCTTTATCATTTATATAAACCGTTGGTGCTGCTGATAGGTTCTGGGCTTCCCAAAAGCTAAGCTCGAGTATTTCGTTCCAGTAGCGTTCGCTGTTTGCTGTGAGGCTGGGTTCATTGTTGGGGTTTGGATTGTTTGGGCTTTGTGTGCAGGCGGCTAGTGTTAGCAAGAGGATGAAGAGGAGACGGTTTTTCATGGCTGCTTCCTTTAGGGCTGAGAGATGCATAGGTTAAGCTTAAAGGGTTTGTCGTGGTGAAACCCTTGTGACTTAAAGGGTTTTCATTTGAATGCTTTCTAATTCGAAATAAGGACTACCAGATTTTAGATCATCATGGTATTTATGCAGGAGTGCGTAAATGTGTTTAGGGAGTTCTGTTTGCGTGTTGTTTTTAAGCTGAGTTTCGAGGGTTTTAGCAAATAAAGGTAGGTACTCTTGGTACTCATGTTGGTTACCTAATTCCTTAAAAATACTAAGAGCGGTTTCTAGTTTTCCTAGTTGATTATGCAATGCGCCCATGTTTCCTAGGGCTGCAGCGTACATGAGTTTCTCACCAGATTCAGAGGCAAGCTGCATAGCTTCGTTAAAGTAATAATGAGCTTGACTTAGATTTCCAGATTGCCATAATGCATAAGCAAAATTATTAAGGATTTCTATATGTAAAAGATGATCTGCTTGCGTCAAGGCCTGCTCTTGCATAATTTTTAAAGCGTTACTAAGGTTAGCAATAGCGTCACTCCAGCTTTCTTGAAGATTATGCAAATGAGATAAGTTCACCAGTGCTCTAAGTTGCAAAAGCGGAAAAGGAGTAGATTTAGCTATGATACTTTCATAAAAGAGTTTCGCTTGGCTTGTTTTGCCAGTTGCTGCCAAAATAATAGAGTGATTCATGAGTGCACCAAGTTCACGACTTGTCACATGATTAAGTTGCCACGCAGAAGCGGACTGCTCATAGTAAAACTCTGCACTACTAAAGTCATTCTCAAAGTAAGCAATTTGCCCTAAACTATTGGCTGCAATTGCCTTAGCCCAAGAGCTACCATCACTACTTGCCGACTGCTCATAAGCAAACCAAGCTGCTTCTTTCGCTGCTTTATAGTTCTTTGCCCTAAGCAAAAGAGCTGACTTAATAGCCAAAATGTCAAGCGTTTCTTCTATACCTGCAATTACCTCTAACCCTTTCTCAGGTTGCCTTAAACGCTCGAGTGTGTAGGCGTGTAGAAATCTTAATGCTGCTTGAGGTTCTTTTTGGGCGGTATCTTCTGCAAGTTTGAGTTCACCTAGTAGCGCTTCAGCTTCTCTAAAGTTTTGTTCATGAATGAGTTTTTTGGCTTCTTCTTTATAGGCATTTTGGGCTTTTTGCCAGTAGCCTGCCCCCCCATAGCTTTGGGTGTATTTGTAGATTTGCCTGTAAATACTTAAAGCGTGAGAGTCTGCGCTGTGTTCTCTTAGTTGACTTAAGATACGTAGCCGTTCGCTGGGGCGTTTGTCAAGGTAATGCTCGGCAATGTCAGGTGCTAAGACTTCTTGTTTTGCGCCTACAAGCTTTTCTCTTATGAGTTCCTCTAAACAAAGAATACTGGCTTTAGGAGACAAATTAGTTGCAACCTGCGCAACCGCTAAACTAGGGTTTGCTTGTTGCGATAAAGTTAAGAATAAGTCAATACTTTCTTCTGATAAACGATCTTCATCTAAAGCATCTTCTAAGCAAGTTTCAAAGGCTTGCCGTACTTTTGTACTTAAAGGACTGCCTGCAAATAATAAAAGCTTATAAAGCCGAGACAAAAATGCTGGCTCTTGCGTACTGCTTTGCTCATAAGCTTTCTGCGCGTAGCTGGCGACAGTTTGGGCATCTCCTTGCTTAAGAGCTTCTTCAGCTAAGTGCAGCATGGCTTCAACAGCTTGTCGTTTAAAGCTGCGCCGCGTTTCACTAAGCCACTCAGATAAGTCGCTGCTTAAGTTTAGCCTAGGCTTATGCTCTAAGCCTTCCAAAAAAACACCCTGCTGGTAAATCAGCAAAGCTTCTTTTAGAGTTTGCGTATTAAACAATACTTTTAACTCACTAGCATCACACGGTAATGCATCTAAAGCTCGAGTATCTTCTGGGTCAAAGCCTAACTCTCGGCGTAAGGTGGCTAAGGCGCTACCTAAATTCCTTAAATCTTTACGTTCACCCTTTTTGGTTAATTCATGCGCAGCGTCAGGCCAAAACAAACTAGCAAGCTGCATGCGAGCTTGTTTGCCTTCTAGCTTTAAGTAGGTCAATAAGAAAAGTAATTGCGGGCTAAGACGGCTCGAGCTTATGCCTTCTAAGCTTAAACCGCCAAGTGTTTTTAACTGAGCTTGAGTCATAGAAAATGCTTTTGCCTTTCAGAGTTCTGTGCTTAAACCTATGCTAATTGTAAACAAGCTTTCACTAGCTATAACCATGCTTTCACTGGGGTTTCACCACGAACACTTCTTTAGTATTAAATCAGGTCAGCACTTCCAATACGACCAAGCTTTTCACACGAAAGGAAACATCATAATGAAAACCCTCTTACCCCCCCTCATCCTAGGTCTCGTACTACTCTTGTCAGCTTGCAGTACAGAACTAAGCTCAATACCCACTGAAACTCCAACCTCAGAACCCGTTAGTGAAGCAGAACAGCTAGACGCACAACTCGAGCTTGCTGCTATTTCTGCAGAAGAAAGCATGGTTGTTGAAGAGGGTGATGAAGTAAGCGTTACCCTTTACGCAGGCGACCCAGAAAATGATGGTACTGAACTAGCAACTGATACCTTTATTAAAGGCGAAGAACAGTTACGCGAAGTGGTTAAAGCTTTACATGAAAATCACCCTGAAGCTGACTACTTAGTCATTTCTGCCAATGGTGAGAGTCGCATTGTTTCTTTTGCAGAGGCTAAGCGTCACTCAAAACGTAGAGCTGTTAATGCCATTTTAAGCAACCTTGAAGATGGTACAGAAGTAGGGCTTGCTCTTTACAACGGAAACCCTAATACGGATGGTGTAGAAGTTGTTAGTACAAGCTATTTGGTCGGTGAAACAAGCTTTCAAAAAAGTTTAAGAAGCCTTATTGCCGATGCGACAGATCAAGAAGTCACACACATTAAAATTACGGTTACTGATGAGTCAATTGTGTCACCCCTACCAAAAAAACTCACCACCGACTTGGCAAGTCTATTAGCAGGTCTAAGTGAAGGTGATGAAGTAAGCATAACCCTATACAACGGTGACCCTGCAAATGGTGGCGAACAACTTGTCTCAGCAAGCTACATCGTGGGTACCGGCTACTTTCAAGCTAGCTTAAAAGCACTACGCAAAAATGCCGGCCGCGGCACACACAGCCACATAGTAGTAGCAACGGGCGATCAAAGCGTAACCATAGCATTAAAACAAAAAGGTTCAGATCGCAACTAAGCCAAATCACCAAACTAAACTCGAGCTCCTCTAAATTTGAGGGGCTTTTTT
>CAYGTA010000252.1:0-2871 GCA_964352605.1 uncultured bacterium
GAGACACTTGACGCATAAATGGTTTTGGTCGCATCAAACACGCTTAACTCTAAGGCTTTATCTAATTCAATAATTAGGGCTTGAGCTGCAGCGTTTGGAACATCAATTTGAAAGACTCGTGATGCACCACTTGCAAGTGTTGTAGAAGTAATAGCTGTGTCAGCACTACCGTCCCCTGAAATACTAACGGTTTCATCAGCAGGAAGAGGGTCAAGAACAGTAACAGTTTCAGTGTCTCTAACTGCACCTAAAACCGCAGAAACAGTATAGGTTCCAGCAGCTAAAGGAGCTGTATAGGTAACTTCAGGACCTGTTGTTGGGTTAAACGAGCCACCTGCGCCCGCGTCACTCCAAGCAATACCGGCATTAGCACCGCTACTAGCTTCAGCTTTAAACGCAACTGTGCCACCAGAATTAACCGTAACTGGACCGGTAGGCTCAGTAATACTAACAGTCGTAACTGAAACAGTAACTTGACAAGAAACCAAAAGACTAAGTAAAGCAATTGTAAAAAGGGTAATGATTCGCTTCATAAACCTCTAAACCTCCCGTAACCAAAATGAATTTCGACATATGGATTTAAGGTTACGCGCTATTGTAACCAGATTAGCTTTCCTAATGCTTACACAGATAGCATTAAGCCCACAACAAAAAGGCAATGCGCTAAATGGCATTGCCTTCAAAACAAACCTTAAAAGAACTTACTCGAGTGTCATTAAATAAGGGTAGAGCGCAGGTGCGCCTGTGTGAAGCTCTATTTCTAAATCTTCATATAGCTCTTCTAACTCTGTAACAAAAGCTCGAGCTTTTTCTTCACTAATGTCACTGCTGTAGAAAAGAACAGCAATTTCGTAGTCATCTGCAATGGGTTCAAGTAGGGCTTTTAAGCTATCTTCTGGACTGTTAGTCGCAACACTTAGGGTATTGTCTTTTAGCCCTATGTATTGACCCTCAGTTACATCTACACCGTCTATGCTGGCAGTGCGACTTGCGGTGGTGACTTCTAGGGTTACAGCGTTATCTGCTGCATCTTGCATTTCTGCAATCATGTCTTCGGTACTGGCTGCGTCATTAAAAAGAATGGCGGCAGCTAAGCCTTGACCTAGCGTGCGTGTGGCTAGAACACTTACTTGCTTATCTTTTATGAGTTCATTGACCCGCTCTGCTGCCATGATTATGTTTTTATTGTTGGGTAAAATAATGATGTTTTCAGCGCCTACGCTTCTAACCGCGTCAGCTATATCTTGCACGCTTGGGTTGTTACTTTGACCGCCCCCAACTACCCTTGCACCTAAGCTTCTGAAAGCTTTGGTTACACCATAGCCGTCACTTACAACAACAAGACCTAAATTGGGGCTTTCAGCTTCTTTTAAGTCACCTTGAAGAATTTCGGAGTGCTGCTCAGTCATGTCTTCAACTTTGGTTTTGACCATTTTGCCGTAGCGTGCTACTAAGGCTAAAAGCTTTTCGGGTTCTTCCGTATGAATATGACCTTTGACAAAGCCTTCAGCGCCTACTACCAAAAGGGAGTCACCAAATGCTTTAACAGCTTCTTGAATTTCTTTGGTGTCAACTGTGACGCCAGATAGTAGAAATTCGGTACAGAAACCAAACTCTTCTTCTTCAAAGAGTTCCTGAGCGCGCTTTTCAATGACGGGTGCTGGCGGTAAATCGGTTCCTTCAAAAAAAGCTATGACACCCTCTAAGACACGTAAAAACCCTAAGCCACCAGCATCTACAACACCTGCTTGTTTCAGTAACGGAAGCATATCAGGTGTTTTCTTTAAAGCAACTTGACCAGCATCCCAAGCTTTCTTAAGAACTTGAAGCGGTAACTCAGTACTTTGCTTCTCAACACCTTCAGAAGCCGAGCGAACTACCGTAAGAATAGTACCCTCAACAGGCTTCATGACGGCAGCATAAGCAGACTTGGTTGCACCCTCGAGTGCTGCAATGAGTTCTTTAGCTGTTAAGTTTTTATGCTGCTTAATGCTTTCTGCAAAGCCTTTAAGTACTTGTGACAAAATGACACCTGAGTTACCCCGCGCACCCATAAGAGAACCGTAAGACAAAGCATGTGCAAAGGCTGACATGGTGTTAGGGTTATCTTCAGAGAGTTGCCGTCTTACAGATTGCATGGTTAAGTGCATATTGGTGCCAGTATCGCCATCTGGAACAGGGTAGACATTGAGTGCGTTAACCTCATCAACAAAAACACCTAACCAGTCAGTTGCATATTGAAAAGCTTTTGTTAAATCCTCAGCACTTAAATGAATAGGATTAGATGTAACGTTAGTATTAAGAACTTCAGACATTAAGGCACACCTCGCATTTTTTTGATTAAAGTAAGCATAAAAGCCTCCAAAATAAGGTTTACTGTGTAAGTACTAAAGTTCATTTTACACAAGATAGCTCTAAGAAACTGTAGACAAGCAAGAAAACCAAGCTTAACTAGGCAAATCCCAGACTTCAACAATTGAATCAATCAACTCAACCTCACACTCCACATGCGAACGCACAAATGCATCCACTCGAGCTAACAAAGACTCGAGCCATATTGCGTCATGACTTATTGCAGTTGCACCTATACGCTCCCAATGGTGGGCATTTAGGCCATCTAGTCGGGCTACTGAGACAGGGTAGCGGGTTTTAAGTTTTTCGGTTACAGGGGTAATAATGCTTCGTTTTGCCTTTAGGCTTTTTACCCAAGGCATATGCAAATCAGCAATATAAACAGCTATATAGATAGGGCTTGTTGGCATTAAGGCCAGTTTAACAAGTCTGGCTTGAAGATAATATTGTGCTTGCATGTAATCTAAGGTGCTACAAAGGACTTCTAAATGAATAAGCTTAAAGTGAAGCTCGAGTTTC
>CAYGTA010000252.1:2971-7180 GCA_964352605.1 uncultured bacterium
GCTCGTATTAAATCCATAATGGTGAGTTCATCACCATCATATTCAACGGATGCTTGTCCATCTAAACCAGCACTTACTGATTTAACGCCACTAATGATGAGTAGGGTTCTTTTTACACGGTCAACTTCTGATTGACCTTTTAAGTCTTTAATGCCTAATAGCACACGTGCCATTTTAGCCTCCTTTTTGTCCTCGTGACCCTAATGTGCGCTCAAAAACGCTTAAGTCTGCAGGGTTGTAGTCTTTTTCTTGGGCTAAGCTTAAAGCGTCTGTGTCGCCTTTAGGCATCAGCAACTGAATGTCATAAACAGCAGCGTCATAAGCACTTTTGGTTAAGGCATCAAAAAGAGCACTTCGAGATGCTTTATCATCAGCATTTAGTACGGCAAGGCGGTTCATTTGCAGAACAGGTCTAAAGCCATTCCAAACAGATTGCGCAAGTACAAACCCCGTCATGATTCCAGCTTGTAGACTAGCAAATCCATGACCTGTTCGGGCGTAAAAATTCAGACTTCCTAAAGTCAGCATAGGCTCCACACTAAATGCCTTTGCGTAACTCGCATCAATGATTTGTAATGCTTCAAAATCATCTTGACTTAATGCTCTTATTAAGATGTTCTCTGCCATAGGCCTGATTTCCCTCCTTCTTTACTAAGAAGTTTTACTTCTTTAATCGTTATGCCTTTGGTAACTGATTTAAGCATGTCGTATAACGTTAATGCAGCTATGCTAGCAGCCGTCATAGCTTCCATCTCTACCCCTGTTTTGCCTGTTGTTTTGCATAACGCATTAAACCGAACCCCTGTCGCCTCTAAGTCGCCTTTTACCTGCACTTTCGTTAAGGGCAAAGGGTGACAAAGTGGAATGAGTTCACTGGTTTTCTTGGCAGCCATAATGCCTGCAAGTTCCGCCACGGCAATAGCATCCCCTTTTTTAGCAGTTGCTGATTTCAATTGACTTACTGCCTCTTCGGGTAATTCAACAAAAGCTTCGGCTATAGCCTCGCGCGCACTATCCTGCTTAGCAGAAATATCTACCATAATGGCTTTTCCATTTTCAAAATGAGTCGACATGAAATAACTATACGGTAAGACAGAGGAGAGCGTTTGTAGGGAAAGTAAGCAATACATGATGAGAGGATATTCGTGATAAGAAAAAAAATGCTGCTAACTTAGATAAGCTTAGTTTACTTAGGACTCGCTTTCCAAGGTTCATAACCTGCTTCTATAAAGTAAAGACCATGCGGGGCAACGTTCTTTCCGGCACGACTCCGATTTTTAGAAGCAATAATTTCAGGAATAGCTTCAGCTTTTAAACTACCGTTACCCACATCAATCAAGGTGCCCACAATAGCGCGAACCATATTCCTAAGAAAACCATCACCCGCAATATCCAGCATAATATCTCGCTCACTAGCACTAAGATTACAAAGGAAAACAGTTTTAATAGAAGACCTAGTCTCTTGCGTAGCAAACGCCGAAAAATCATGCGTACCCAAAAAAAACTGACTTGCCCTTTGCATAGCAGCAAGATCTAAATCTTGCAAAATCGCCAAAACCCTAAACCTATCCAAACTCGAGCTTCTCAAATCATGCCTATATATACGCATATGGTAGTGGTAGCGCCTGTAAAGACAATCGTACTGCGCTTCAAAATTACTACGAATTAGCTCGAGTTTCAAAATGCGTACATCTGCAGGTAAATGAGCGTTTAAGGCTCTTAAGAGTTTTTCATTAGGTATTTGACTACTGGTATCAAAGTGAGCAACCATGCCAAGCGCATGAACACCAGCATCTGTCCGTCCTGCGGCCTTTAAGCTCGAGTGTTCGCCGGGTAGCTTTGCTAAGGCTTCTTGAATGACTTTTTGTACGGTGCGTTCACCTGTTTTGCTTTGTATTTGCCAACCGTAAAACTGTGTGCCGTCGTATTCTAATGTGAGTTTTAGGCGTCTTTGGGTCATGGTTTTAGTCTGCTTGTTGCGCTAAGCCTGTGATTTTGCCGAGGTAGGGTATTAATAAGGTGCCGACTAAACCTATACTTAGGTAGCGTAAGTAAGACCCTAAGGTGCTGCGCTTTATGCTTTCTGGTAGCAGTAAACTTGATGCTATGAGTACGCCAAAGGCAAGGATTAAGGCTATGAGTGTAAGGATAATGCGTTTTGTCACACTGGGGCTTAGTTTGTGCTTTATGACTACAGGCCCAATGATGAAGGCTGCTGTTGCGCCGAGTATTGTTCCTGAATCGGCAGTTGGAAAGATGAAGTGAAGGCCGTAACTAATGAGCAACGTGATGATGACGCTTAGCGTCTTTGGCGTTGCTTTTAGGTCACTGAGGTAGGGGAATGCCCAGAATCCAATTAACGCAATGACTGCGCCCATAATAAAGCCTGCCCAAACATCAATTGGGAGGTGCACACCTAAATAAATGCGACTTAGACCCAGCGCAGCTATAAGTAAAATGGCAACAATCCAGAACCAAGTTTTTTGAATGTAAAGTGCAGCTAAACTCCAAAAGGTTGCGCCTGCTTGTGCGTGTCCACTGGGAAAGCCTGGCCCGAGAGCCGTCTGAATAGCTTCTTCAGAACGTGCCAAACTAGGGTCTAAGGTGAAAGGGCGAGCAGTATCAAAAAAAGCTTTGGCTTGCTGATTTATATAAAAGCTCATGAGTAAAGTAATGCCTAAACGCTGACCTATCTTGGGGCTTATGCCTACAAATACAATCAGCATAAGAACGATGTAAGCCTGCTCTGAACCCAAATTTGTTAACCAGTACACCATAGCATCAAGGGTGGGTGAAGCAAACGTCTGAAAAGCTTGAATGGTTTCCATAGTGCTATTAGTTTAACCCTGCTACTTTTAATCGTGTTAGACTTCGAGTCAAATTACTTCTAGGAGGTCTAAGATGCGGACTCGTTTTGGGTTTGGGTTGCTTATTCTTTTGCTTTTTGTTTTAAGTTCATGTAATGTTGCCACGCCCAGTTTACCGTTGCCTGATTTGGCGACAGGAGAATGGACGCAGCTAGCGGGTTCTACTGACACCGTTTGTGCCAATGGCTCTGAGTTTAATTACTTTGGGTATAAAGGTACTCAAAATAAACTTGTTATTGATTTTCAAGGCGGTGGCGCTTGTTGGGATGGACTTACCTGTTCATCTTCCTACGCTGAACCTAATGCTCTTTTACCAGATGGTGTTTATGTAGATCGTGTTTCTGTTGGTTTAGAGACAGAACGTGAAGGCATTTATGATCATGATAACACCTTAAACCCTGTAAAAGACTGGTACCACGTTTTTATTCCTTATTGCACAGGTGATTTGCATTTGGGTAATAACAGCGCAAGTTACACAAATCCTATTAGTCAACAAGCCTTCACAGTAGAGCACAAAGGTAGCGTCAATGCCGGTTTTGTACTTGACTGGGTGTTTGATAATTTTGAGAGCCCCGAAACTATTTTCATTACAGGTTGCAGTGCAGGTGCTTATGCGGCGGCCTTCTGGACAGACAGCATCAAAGCGCAATACCCTGACACGCAAGTTTACCAAATGGGCGATTGTGGTGCGGGTGTATCGACAGATCAATTTTCAGCAGTTTTGAATGCTAGTTGGAATATAAGTGCAAACTTTCCTGACTTAGTTTTCGATGCAAACGCAACGACAAACAGCTACATTCAAACAGCAAACAAGTATAAAGATAGCCTGAAAATGGCTCAGTACAACACAACATTTGATTCAACTCAGATTGGATTTTTTGCTTTAGCTACAGGTAACTTAAACCCCAGCCAAGAAGAAGCAGCTCAGTTAGCAGCTCAATGGTCTCAAGCTATGCAAACATCTTTAGCTACCATAAGCACTCAAACAGAGACTTTTTCATCTTTTACCAAAGCAGGGCAAAAACACTGCATCATTACTGACAATGATTTCTACACAGTTGAAGAAAATGGAGAAACGCTTATCAGCTGGTTAGCAAGTTACTTAAATGGAGATGATGTGCCTAGTATAGCACCGGCTCCAGTGGCAACTACAAACTAAGAATAGCAAGCTTCTATAGCTTATTAACTGCAGCTATGTGAAGCTTTGCAACAGTGGTCAAAATTGCTTCTACGCCTTTTCGCGTAGAAACAATTTTTAGTCATGATGCGAATAGCAGTGTTTTAGTTATCTGGGGAAGTGTAATAAAATGTGAAAAATAGAGTAAAAAAACTCGAGTTTGTG
>CAYGTA010000253.1:0-7141 GCA_964352605.1 uncultured bacterium
AAGCAGGAACTAGTAAACAAATAAGTCAAGCTGGCCCCAAAGTATAAAAGAAGATCAAAAAACAGCATAAAATAAAGGTAACGCCCTAACTATTTGGTCGGGCGTTACTTCTATTAAAACGGCAGAAAGTTATTTACTTAAAACAATAATGCGGTCATCTTCAGCCGTTGGAAAGTTAAGACCAGTATTCGCCCGACCATCCTGATTAGACGTAGCAAGAAAAATGCGACCATCTGGCGAAACAGCAATATCTCTTAAACGACCATAATCATAATCAAGAATAACCGTATCATTTACAACTGTTCCATCAGCATTAAGCTCGAGTTGTCTTAATTGACCTGCTTTTAGACTTACAAATAAGAGGGTATCTCTAAATTCAGGAAAGACATCGCCCGTGTAAGCTGTCATGCCTGCGACAGCTAGAGTGGGTGTGTATTCAACTAAAGAGCCAGTGTATTCAGCTGTACTGGTGGTGCCAGTCACGTTTGGCCAACCGTAATTATTGCCTCTTTCAAGCAAGTTTATTTCATCATCATCGGCGCCGCCGTGTTCAGTACCATAAAGATTTCCGTTAGGGTGAAATGCTAAACCTTGCGAGTTTCTAAGCCCGTAAGCCCAAACTTCATTGCCAAAAGGATTATCACTTGGTACAGACCCATCAGGGTTTAGGCGCAGAATTTTACCTGACAAGATTGAAGTTGACTGAGAATCTTCTGTATTATTTGCGTCACCCGTGCTTGCGTAAAGTTTTCCATCCGGACCAAAGGTTAATCGACAACCGTTATGAATAGCTGCGCCAGGTAAGTCACTTACTAGCGCAACTTCATCTCTCAATTCTGAACCCACTAAAGTCAAGCGAGAAATGCGGTTTTTGATTCCATTCGCCTCATAGCTGTAACAAACATAAAGAAAGTTATTGGTATCAAAACTAGGGTCAAGTGCTAAGCCCATGAGTCCAGGTTCTCCGCTAGGTGCATAAACATCTAGCGGATTACTTAACTCCGTAATAACCCCATTCTCTAAAACTTTGGTTGTACCAGCCCGCTCAGTTATAAACAACCGACCATCATTTGCAAACTCAATATCCCACGGAATAGCTAAATTGCTTGCAATAACTTCAGCTTTTAAGGCAGGCTGTTCAACAATAAACACAGCCAAATTCCGCGTTTTAACGACAGATGCAAGGTCACCCACACCCCGCGCTGTAATGCTTACATTAGTGTCTAATTCCCCTAAGTCATTAGTAGCATCAAGCGTTAGGACAGCACTATCTTGTGACTCAGCAATAGTGACAGCCTCAGCAGTAACACCAAACGGTAAATTGCTGGCTGAAACCTCTATAGCACCAGAAAAACGACTATTACGCAAAACCGAAACCTTAAGCTCACGAGAACTATTCCAAGGAAGCTCGAGTTGCTCTATGCTTATACTCATATCAAAATCTGCATTGATAGCTGCCTCTAAAACCTCAACTGTCAACTCAGTAATGTAGCGACCTGAAGCAGTTTCACCTATTAATTCAATAGTTTGAGGTGAGGTAGTTTTTTGAATGGGTTGCAAGATGAGCTGCGCTGTTGTTTCATTAGCAGCGACTGTGACGGGGTCCGCTTGAACAAAGGTTTTGCCTTCTAAACTTAAGGTCAGTTCACCATTAAAACTTATATCGCGATCAATAGTTACGGTTAAAGGTTGAGAAATTTTCTGCTCTAAACTCAAAGTACTTAGCTCAGGCGTCAAAATAAATTCTGCCCCTCCAAAGATTTTTAAACTCAAACTTTGAGAACTCGAGCCTGTTTCTGATTCCCCTTTTACGGTTACTGTGTAGTCGCCTGCTTGAGCATTTGGTGATGCTTGAAAGCTTAGTGTGCCGTTTGATCTGCCTACAGATACAATGACAGGGCTTACTGTGACACCTTCAGGTAGGTCTTCAGCACTTAAATTAACGCTACTGTTTGTACCTGAACGCTCAACATTAACAACAAGCGTGTCAGAATTGACTTTACCAACACCTCTTGTTTGGTCAAGGGTGATGAGTTGTTTTTGTAAACTAATCTTAAGACTCGAGCTTGGGCCGCAGGCAGTCATGCTTAGTAAGACGATGAAGATAGAGAGTAAGTAGAGGGATCGTTTCATTAGTAGGTTCCTAAGGTAAGTGTTAAAAATTTTACATCCGTTTATAGCTTAGACTATTTTGGATTAGCCAAAGTGTGTTAGCTGACCAACAGCATGAGGATGCTTTTCATTTAAAGATCATAGATAGCTAATGAAAGCTCAATTTAAGTATTGCTAGGCTATTCAAGCTACACTAGCATTAATGCAGACAGAAACTGAGTTAAGCAAAACGTCACTTTTTGAGTTTTTTAAAGCAAATCCTCAGAAACCGTGGCATTTGCAAGAACTCCAAAAAAGACTAAAATTAAAAAACCGCACACCTCTAAGGCATACCCTTAAGGAACTTGTTGATGAGGGCAAGCTTATTCGTACCAGAGGTAGAAGCTACGGCCTTCCCCAAGAGATGAACCTCATGTTGGGCCGCTTGCAGGTCACCGCAGGAGGCTACGGCTTTGTCATTCCTGAACGCAAAGCGGATGGTAAAAAAGAAGAAGACCTCTTTATAGCTGCTGACAGCCTAAATGGTGCATGGAATGGTGACAAGGTCGTTGCTAGACCCTTTCCAAGCAAAAAAAATGACCGTAGTAGTGGCGAAATTGTACGTATCATCGAAAGAAAATACGATCAGATTGTAGGTACCTTAGAGTACTCTAAAGGCTACGCCATTTTAAGACCTGACTCAGCAAAGCTCAGAGAGCGCATTCTTTTGCTACCAGATTCAGTTGGTAAACTAGAGGCAGGAAAACGCATTGTCGCCAAAATGCACTGGCCTGAAATTAGTAACGAAAAAGAACCCTTTGGTGAAATTACAGAAGTTCTGGGTGATGGCGATGACCCTGAAATTGAAACCAAAGCCGTCATTATTAAGTTTGACTTAAAAGATGAATTTGACGAAAGAACCCTAGCAGAAGCTAAAGCTGTACCTGAAACTGTAACAGGTGAAATGCTAGAAGGACGAACAGACTTAAGGAACATAAATACCTTCACCATAGACGGGGCAGACGCAAAAGACTTTGATGATGCTTTATCAGTAGAGCGCTTAGACAGTAAAAAAGATGGCCTTGTACGCATAGGTATACATATCGCAGATGTCTCCTACTACGTTGCAGAAGGCACCAGTCTAGATAAAGAAGCCAAAGAGCGCGCCACCAGCGTTTACCTACCTGGGCAAGTATTACCCATGCTACCTGAAGAACTCAGCAACGGTATATGCTCACTGGTAGAAGGCCAAGCAAGACTGAGCCTATCGGTATTAGTAGACATGACCCG
Organism: uncultured bacterium; assembly: GCA_964352605.1. Classification (GTDB taxonomy): domain Bacteria; phylum Deinococcota; class Deinococci; order Deinococcales; family Trueperaceae; genus JAHEBB01. Next base: position 3,382 of record CAYGTA010000253.1, read on the forward strand.
CACCGGAAAAATCAAAAGCTACGCTTTTAAAGAAACCGTAATCAGCTCAAAAGCACGCCTCACCTACGACCAAGTACAAGCCTTTACCGAAGGTGAAAAGCTACCCCGAGGAAAAGGCAAACTTGGCAGTGACCTAAAACTACTGGTAGCCCTAACCCAAAACCTACGTACACAACGCTTCGAAAATGGCGCACTCAACTTTGACTTTGCAGAAGCTCGAGTGGATGTAACCGATGAAAATTTAGAAGTTAAACCCATTCGCAGTAATGTAGCTAGGCAGCTTGTTGAAGAACTCATGCTTTTAGCTAACAAACTGGTTGCGCAAGATTTAAGTAAAAAAAGCTTACCGGCCCTCTTTCGAGTGCATGAAGACCCGTCTGAAGATAGAATTGATAGTCTCTATAAAGCCCTTGGTAAACTTGGTTACACGCCAGACCCCACCAAAAAAAGTGTAAATGATTTACAAGAAATCATTAAAATGGTGGCAGGTAAACCAGAAGCAAATCTTGTTAATACACTGCTACTACGCTCAATGAAGCAAGCGCGTTACAGTGCAGAAAACCATGGGCACTTTGGTCTAGCTTTTGACTACTACTTGCACTTTACAAGCCCTATTCGTCGTTACCCTGATTTGGTTGTACACAGAGTCATTAGAGCCATGCTGCAACACAGGTTGTCACCCACACTCAAAGAGCGCTTAAAAACAGACTTTCCTGAACTGGCAGAACACACAAGTAGTAAAGAACGTGTAGCTGAAGATGCAGAACGTGACCTAACCAAGTACTACCACGCACGCTGGGCAAGCAACTATATAGGACAAAGCTTTGAAGGTGTTATAAGTGGCGTCACTAACTTTGGTGTTTTTGTTACCCTACCCAACGGAGTAGAAGGACGCATACATGTATCTCAATTAGATGATGATTACTACATGTACTTAGAAGACAGCATGATGCTATTAGGTAAACACACTCGCAAAACCTTCAAAATGGGTGAAAAGCTCGAAGTAAAAATATTTGCCAGTCAAGCTGTACAAAGACAAATAGACCTTATACCCGGCTACATGGAGATGCCCAACCTAGAGCCCGAAGAAGAAATGGAATACGAAGCTCCCCCCAAAAAACTACGCACCCCTCTAGAAAAACATGAAGAAAAAGTAGTAGCAGCGCAAGCAACAAAAGCAGCAAAAGAACCGCAAAAAGCAAAAAAGGCAGCAGCAAAACCAAGTACAATCGCAAAGCCACAAGAAGCCAAAAAGACAAGCAACAAAAAAGAAGAAGTCAGCTCAACGCTAAAACCAAAAACAAAGAAAAAACGCGTTCTGATATTCGGTGATCCAAACAGAAAAAAATAATAAAAAAGCTAAGGTAACTCAAGTCTTAAGTTACCTTAGCTTAACTAAGAATTTAAAATGCTAGTCTAAGCCAGCAACTTGAATGCTTTCACTAAGAGCCGTCTGAAAAGAGGCTAGTACAGCGTCAGAACTTGTAACATGCCATTTTGCTTCTTTATCTTCATTAAACCAAACAAGTGCTTCTAATCTTGGAAAGGCTGTTGAAGCAAACATATCTTCAATCCAAGCGCTCTTATCGCCACCCTGCTCAGCAGAAGCAACCTCTGCAAGCCAGATAGGCTGATCACCTAAAGCTGCAATACGCTCATAAGGGGCCGCAAAAACCTCTTCGAAGCTCATCCACTCACTCCAAGATCTAGTAGTACCCCAGTTATAACCATCTAGCGCAAGCACATCAACATACTCTGCACCCGGATAGTAGAGCTCCATACGGTTAGACTCAATACGTGGTTCATCAGTAATATTTGGTGCCCAAACCCACAAGACATTATCTGCACCCGCAGCATCAAAGATATCAACAACATGCTTCCAAGCAGCTATAAGCAGATCAGGCTGGCCATTCCAAGGTGTCCAATCACCATTCATTTCAGGAAAAGGACGAAGATAAAACTGCTTCTCAAAAGCCGCAGCACCCTCAGCCCAAGACTGAATGTAAGCATCCTGCTCACCACTAACAATTTCAGCAAGACTAACATCAATACTCTCCCAAGAAACCATAGCTTCACGGCCACCCTCAGTAGCCATTTCAAGCAAGCTAGCATCCCAAGCATTATTCCAACCCATAAACCAATGCACCAAACCAAGACGCTGACCCAAATCAGCTTCCAGATCATAAATAGGAGCCATGCCAGACCAAACCCCACCATAGGTATAAGCACCAAAGATAGGCTTAGGTAAAAGATCAGACTCGAGCTCGAGTTCTGGTTCGGGTTGTTCAACTGCTGGTTCGGGTAAAGGTACAGGTATTTCTAAGGTGCTAACACCACAACTACTAATGATTAAACTTAAGACGATGAGTAAAAAGAATTTTACTGCAAGATTTGCGGGGGTTATTTGACTGTTAAAAGCACGTGAAGTGGGTGCTGATGATGGAAAGACGATTGTCCTCTTCACTTGGTGCTCCCTTCTTAAAGATGATGTAATAGAAAATCGAAGGTCGAGCGGTCCAAAGGACAATCAAAAAAGATAATGCCTCTGGCCGGTTGCGCTACTAGCTCCACTTACACTAAGCGCCCAAATAGACGTGTAAGCTTCAAAGCTTCCAGGGTCTTTAAAACTCTTGAAAGAGGCTTTAAAGACTGCTTTTACAAGAAAAGCTAAACACAGTGTAACTAATAGGGTCTTACAAAAATCACACAAGCTTGAAACGCTTGTGTGATTAAGGAATTACTGAAAGTTTAGAGAACTAAAGTTAGTTAATTTCAGGATCTAAGCCCAAATGCTCATACAAAAAGGCAAGTTGTTCTTTTAACTCCGCAACCTCAACTTTTAGAGCTTCAAACTCATTGGTTTTTTCTGAAGGAATAGCTCTAACGCGAGGGCGTTGCTTCTCTTCGGTATTGCCGCCTAAAAGTTGCCCCCAGCGGTCCTGGCTTTGACCCGGACCACGCCCAAAATTTTGCACTAAGGCAGGTTGGTAGCTCTCTAACTGCTTTAGGGTGCTTTCGATTTCTTCAAGGTCAGTAAAATGAGTGTAGCGTTCAGTTCGTTGACGAAGCTCACCTGGGGTTTGCCTACCTCGCAGCATGAGTACAGCTAGAATAGCGAGCGGTTTATTACCAAGCTGAAATTTATCACGCATGTTGTGTTTGTGTTTCTTGGCACGCTCATTCATTTCACGAGCTGTTTTAACGTAACCCTTGTCACGAAGGTTTTGTAGGGTATGTTCCACATCTACAGGACTGTAGTTAGTTACAGGGTCACGATTGGTTTTTTGGTTGCAGGCAAGCACCAGTGAATTGGTAGTAAGCGGATACTGATCGGGAGTAGTACGTTCCTTTTCCATTAAGCAACCAAGAATGCGAAGTTCAATATCACTAAAAGCCATGATTGTATTATGACTTATTTTTGTAGTGCTTGGGTGTTAAACGGCTTATATGGCTAATAGTAAGGATTCAACTGAAACTATTTATCTACAGGGTTTTAAAAGTAAATGTTAGCTAGAATCAGATAATAACTCACGAGCATTTGCTAAAGATGCCTCACTAATATTGCCTGAAAGCATACGAGCAAGCTCGAGTTCTTGATCTTTAAGCTCGAGCTTCTTAACCGTAGTGAGTGTTCGACCGTCTTGCTCTTGCTTTTCTACATAAAAGTGAGCATCAGCGTAAGCTGCCACTTGAGGTAAGTGCGTTACAACGAGTATTTGATGATTGTTAGCAAGCTGCTTTAAGAGTTTACCTACAGCTC
>CAYGTA010000254.1:0-2676 GCA_964352605.1 uncultured bacterium
ACCTTAGGTTTAAAGTTTGTTTCTTAACGATTTGACTAAGCTAGGCTGCTTGTAGGGTTTAGTTGAAGTATCGCTTTTGTTTAATTTATGTGATGACTCACTTAAAAATCCATGTTAATTTTAAAAAATGATTGGTAAATTTTTTCGTAAAGAACCAGATAACCCAAAAGTACCGCAAGGGCAAAGTGTTACAGATCGCTTTCCAGTCTTAACGTACGGGCCAACGCCTAGAGTTACGGAAGAAGAACTCGAGCTTAAGGTGTTTGGTTTGGCTGAGGAGAAAGTGTTTGCTTGGGCTGATTTGTTGGCTTTGCCGCAAACGACCTTAACGCAAGATTTTCATTGTGTGACGCATTGGTCTAAGTTGGCTGTCACTTGGACAGGAACCTTAACTACAGATTTTATGAAAGAGCTTACGGTGAGTTCTGAGGCGAGTCACGTTATGTTTCATTGTTACGGAGGCTACAGCAGCAATTTGTTACTTGAGGATTTCTTGGCTGAGGGTTGTATGTTGGTTCATAAGCTCGAGGGGGAGGCTATATCTGTGGAGCATGGCGGGCCGCTAAGGGCATTGATTCCTCATTTGTATGCTTGGAAGAGTGCTAAGTGGCTTAATGGGATTGAGTTTATGTCTGAGGATAGGCTTGGGTTTTGGGAGCGTAATGGCTATCATTTGCGAGGTGATCCTTGGAAAGAGGAGCGCTATAGTTCTTAAGGTTTGCATACTTTATTTAATACAGTCATTGTATTTTTACCCTTAAGCCTCAAAGGTTTGTTATTATCTTGTGATAGTTACTTTATTTGGCTTGTAAATGCTGTGGTTTTTTGCACATATTTGAAGTAATTATAAGATTTTAAAGAATTGATTTTATTGTTTAGCTTAGGGAGGCCAAGTGGACGCTAAAGCTATTGTTGTGACATCGGGTAAAGGTGGTGTGGGTAAAACAACCACCACGGCTAATGTAGGTGCTGCGCTAGCGCAGTTGGGTGAACGTGTTGTTGTTATTGACACAGATGTGGGCTTGCGTAACCTTGATGTGGTTATGGGTCTAGAAGGTCGTGTCGTTTTTGACCTGATTGATGTTTTTGAAGGACGCTGTAAATTACAGCAAGCACTCATTAGAGATAAACGCGTTGAGAACTTATTTTTAATTGCAGCTTCTCAAACCAATGATAAGTCTGCCCTTTCAGAACTCCATATGCAAAATACCGTTCAGGCTTTGCTAGATGGGGGCTTTGACAGGGTTTTAATTGATTCACCTGCAGGTATTGAAACGGGCTTTCAGACTGCAGCGAGTGCCGCTAAAGGCGCACTGGTTGTTGTTAATCCAGAAGTATCTAGTGTTAGAGATGCTGACCGCATTATTGGTTTATTAGAAGCTAGAGGTATTACGGAAACCAAGCTCATCATTAATCGTTTGAGACCTCATATGGTTAAAAAGGGTGACATGCTTGAAGTAGATGATGTTTTGGAAATTTTGGGTATTAAGCTTATTGGTATTGTTCCTGAAGATGAAAAGATACTTATTTCTACAAACTTGGGTAACCCAGCTAGTTTAGATACCTCAACCAAAACGGGTGCAGGTACCGCATTTCGAAATATTGCCAGTCGTTTAAAAGGCGAAGAGGTTCCTTATTTACAACTAGATGGACCTAAAGGACCTTTAGCTGGCTTGCGTCGCTTGCTTGGAGGCGGTTAATGTTTGGTTTTTTCTCTCGCAATAAAAGCAAAGAAAAGCTCAAAGAACGACTTAAACTGGTTTTGTCTTATGACAGAGCGGGGCTAACGCCAGGCAAGATGGAAGATTTAAAAGCTGAGCTTTTACAAGTTATAGCTAAGTATTTTCCGTCAACTGATCAAGAATACGATGTCAAACTCGAACAGCAAGGTAGTCGTATGGTGCTGGTGGCAAATTTACCTATGGAGAAAAAAGGCTAAATGACTTACTGTTTGTAATTAACGAAATAACAAATAGAATTTTAGAGTAAAGAACTTTTTTGTGTAGAGTTCTTTACTTTTTTCTTTTCTGTTGTGAGTAAAATCTCGAAACTAAGCTGTGCTTCATGCTAGCTTTATGAGTGTATGAATGATCATTTGATTCTTATTGTTGATCATGATGCCTTTCAAAGGCAGCTTGTTGACATGTTACTGAGTGCTGAACAGTATCAGTTGCATGCTGTAGCAACTGCTAGAGAAGCTTTAGACTATTTAAGGCAGTTAAGTCCTAGTCTTATTATCATAGAGGCTGAGTTAGCTGATATGGCAGGCGCAGATTTGTGTCAGCGTATCAAAAGCATAAGGCGGCTTCATAAAGTTCCCGTCATTTTAGTAGCGTCACCCTCAAAATACAAAAATACTAAAGAGATAGCTTCTGCTGTGGGCGCAAATCTGGTACTTGAAAAACCTTTGGCAGATAAAGACCTTAAAGGACATGTCGCCAAGCTTGTTGAACAAAGCAAACCCCGCAGTCAAAAAGACATTATTAAAAGTACCCTAGTATCGCATAATTTACCTACGACAGCTGTCGTAGAAGAAAAGATGCCAGTAGCTACGGATTTAGACCCTGAAGCATCTGTTTTTCAGCTAAAGCATTTACCAACTATTAATTTATTACCTAATCAAGCGCGTGCAAAAACCCATGCTGTAGTCAAAAAAGAAGTAGTTAAGCAAGAAGT
>CAYGTA010000254.1:2776-7132 GCA_964352605.1 uncultured bacterium
AGCAAGAAGTTAATGCTGTTAAGAAAACAAAAGTTTTTGAAACTGTAAGAAAAACAGAAGTTTTTGAAACTGTAAGTATTTCTAGTACGCCTGAAACAGCTAGCAATGATAATCCTATCGTTGAAAAAGAAGTTGAACAGGCACATGATACACTCGAAACGCCTAATCTCGAAGCTAAAGCTGAGCATGCAACTGAAACGAAACCAGCTAAAGCTGTTCAAAAAGACACCGAGCAAAGCAGCCAAAACACCAAGAGTTCTAAGAAACTCGAGTCTGAACAAAAACCTCTTACTCAAGCGCCTGTTACTAAGCCACCTATGACTTTAAAAGCAGAAGCGGCTTTGCCGCATGGGGCAGACTACTTACCTCCCATTAAAACTAAAAATCATGCAGCTAGCCCAGCTCAAGAACGCTCAGAGCTCGAGCTTTTAAGAAAGCAAGTTGAGCAACTACTTGAAGAGAATGAGCAGCTTAAGTCAGCTGTGCGTGAGTTTCGTTCGGGTGTAGCGGTTATTAATTCTCAGAGTTATTTAAATGCGGTTGAAGAGCTTGAGGTATTGCGGCGTGTGGTTGAAAAGCAGGAAGATGAGCTTACGACTTACCGGCGTCAGGGAGCTATTTACAAGCAAGCAGAACTTGCTTCAGAAGAAAAGCAAGACAAAAATGCTCCTAGAGATAAAACTTGGAATAAGATTGTTGGCGGAATTTAGCGGCGTTAGTTTTTTAAAGACTTTTAAGCGCTAAGTTGTTGTAGATCAAGATATTCGTGTGCCCAGCCGTGAATAGCGTCTATGACATCTTGTAAAGCTTTACCTGCATCTGTCAGACTGTAACTACTTTTGGGTGGCATAACGGAACAAATCATTTTGTCAATCAAACCTAAGTCTTCGAGTTTTTCGAGACGTTGCGCTAAGGTTGTGGGGTTACAGCCACCAATTTCACGCCCCAACTCATTAAAGCCTTTGGGGCCTTCTAGCAAAGCCCTAACGATATGCATAATCCACTTCTCTTGTAACAATTGAATGGCATTATAAGATGGGCAGCTAGCATGAGGCTTTTTCATCTGAATTTCAGTATAGCAGCTAGAACAGTCAATTTTTTATAGTAAATTACAAGATGCACTTAACGAGCTATCCATAGCAAAAAACAGTTGCAAAGTCATAAAAATACCTACTTCAGCGCTCATAAGCACATGCTAAACTAAACAAAATTCAATACTATAAAGGGGTAGTGATTATGAAGATATACCAAATGATTGGCCGTAATATCGACATTACCGAAGCCATGAAAAGCTACGCTGAAGACAAACTAGAAAAACTCGAGCGTTTCTCAGATCAAATTATTGACGCTCGAGTTGTTATGACTTATGACACTAAAAAGCATGCGGATGCGCCAGCTAAAGTTGAAGTGCAAATTAATGTTGCTCATGGAACGGTGCGTGCTGAAGAGCGTGGTCAAGATACGTACGCAGCTATTGACCAAGTGGTTGATAAGTTAGAGCGTCAGTTAAAACGTCTTAAAGATAGGGTTAGCCCCCAACGTATTGATTTACCAGATATTGCTGAAATAGATGATGAGGACGAAGAGCCCCGTATTGTCAGAACCAAACGCCACACCTTGCGACCCATGACACCAGAAGATGCTGCTATGGAAATGGAAGATTTAGGTCATGATTTTTATATGTTTCGTAATTCAGAATCAAACTTGGTAACCGTTATTTACTTGCGTGATGATGGTCATTATGCGCTGATCGAGCCTGCCAACTAGCTTTTTTAATTAACCGAGTCATCGCGCTTAGCTAATTTAGTCTGCTATGACCTAAACACTCACTTGATATAGCAGCTTTCAAGTAAAACACTAGATCAACTTAGTACATCTGTTTTTACTCAGCTAGTTCGGCATTTAAAACGCTTGCAGTGTTTTAAATGCAAAAGGCTATACCTCACCATTTTGCGGTGGGGTATTTAAATTTACTAGCATTTCATACAGTATCTTAAGACTGTTTTGTTGAGGCTTTTGTTTTTAGCTTTAAAAATCATTTGGAATAACAGGTGAATCAACCATAGAGGCAGGTTTTACAAACAAACGAATCGTAATAAGGCCAAACAAAAACCCGCCAATATGCGCCCACCATGCCACATTTGTCATATCAGCTTCAGGCGTAACCAAACCCGTAGTAGCTTCAATAACTTGCAGTAAAGCCCAATAGGCAATGTACAACCAAGCAGGTAACCAAGGTAAGAAAAAACGACCCACCTTACGAAACAAGCGCACAATCAACCAAGGTAAAAATAAAGGTGCAATAAGCGTCAAGATTTTTTGCCTAGGAAAAAGCACAATATAAGCACCCATAATGGCACTCACAGCACCCGAAGCACCCACCAAAGGCAAACTCGAGCTTGAACCAAATAAACCATGCACTAGGGTTGCGACTATGCCACCAAGTAAGTAAAAAAGAATGAATCTAAAAGGCCCCATACGGTCTTCTATGTTGTCACCAAAGACGCCTAAGAAAAACATGTTTCCTAGCAAGTGTGCTAAGCCGCCATGTAAAAATAAACTTGTTATGAGGGTAAAAAATTCAGCTACGGGTAAAGCAAAAAACTCGGCAGGAATAAAGCCATAGTTAAGAACAAAACGCTCGAGTTGTGCTTCGTTATTAAATAAAGAAAATTCGTAGTAAAAAACAGCTGCATTTATGAGAATAAAGAGCCACATGACGATAGGAAAGCGGTGCCTAGGGTTTGCATCTCTTAGCGGAAACATGTATCTAGCCTATCATTTTGGGCTTGCGTTTAAGGCTAGTCATAATTGTGTAAAGATGATTGTGCTATTACTAGCTTGGTTGTTTAGATGAGCTGAGTTTTGGTTGAAGTAAAAAGCTTTAAGGTGTTACAAAGCTGTAATATTGAATGCTTAAAGTTAGGGCAATAGAGCTGCATCTTTACCGATATTTGAGATGCACACTTATGAAAAGGATTCTAACTGTGACCCTAAAATCAATGACCATACTTGCAGTAGATGATAATGTAGCCCAGTTGCAGATACTCAAAGGTATCCTTAAGCAAGATGGCTACAGTAACATTGTGACAACTGAAAGCCCCTATCACGCTATTCAAATGTTCCAAGATGTTAAACCCGATATTGTCTTACTAGATTTACGTATGCCCGGCATGGACGGCTTTTCTGTTATGGAAGTCATTAAGCGCTATCAAGCTAAAGATGAGTATTTACCCATGATTATGCTCACAGCAGACGCTCGAGCTGACATTATGGAAAAAGCTTTATCTAACGGTGCTAATGACTTTATTGCTAAACCTTTTAATGCAACAGAGGTTAAATTACGTACGGCTAACCTTCTTAATCTACGGTTTGCACACTTACAACTCAAAGAACAAAAAGCCCATCTTGAAGAACAAGTGAAAGCTAGAACACAGCAACTCGAGCAGACACAAATTGAGATGCTGGTTCGCTTGGCTCATGCTGCTGAATACCGTGATGATGAGTCTGGTGAGCATGTCTGGCGTTTATCGCACACATCTTGGATGATTGCACAAGAACTTGGTTTGCCTGCTAAACGTGCTGAACTTTTGTTGCGCGCAGCAAGGCTTCATGATGTTGGTAAAATAGGTATTCCTGATCAGATTTTACTTAAGCCAGGTCGTTTAACCAATGAAGAGTTTGATTTGGTTAAAAAGCATACAACCATTGGCGCTAAACTGTTATCTGGTGGCGATTCACCTCTTATGCGTTTAGCGGAGCTTATTGCTTTAACACATCATGAACGCTGGGATGGTACCGGTTATCCAAGAGGGCTTAAGGAAGAAGAAATACCGTTAGAAAGTCGAATTATTGCTTTAGCTGATACCTTTGATGCACTAACGCATGATCGTGTTCATCAAAAAGCAGTTACGGTACCTGACGCAGTTGAAGAAATAAAGGTGAATAGTGCAAAGCAGTTTGACCCTGAAGTGGTTGACGCCTTTGTTCGCCTTTATGAACGTGGAGAGGCCTTTTACATTAGTGATGGTGCATCTTCGTCTGTAACAGTGCATGCGCCCTTAGCGCAAAGTGAAAGTCAGTTTAATTAAGGCTAGAATACTTAAACAGTAAATTTTAATGAGACTCAGTTATTTTGACTGAGTCTTTTTTTTGAATCTTTAGCATTTCCACGATTTATCTGCGAAGCAGTGAATCGTGTGACTCTTGAATCGGATGATACGGGACGCCTTGGTTCATTGCAACAAATGCCCTAAGCGAACGTCTCATATTTGTCGTGGAACGGCTACTTATACTGCTTTGCCTTGTTAAAGATTTAATAAAGTCAGGATGGGTTAGACGGGATAAATAATGACT
>CAYGTA010000255.1:0-7122 GCA_964352605.1 uncultured bacterium
AGTAAAACTTTGGCATCTCGGAAGGGAGGAGGTGCCAAATGAAGAAGTACCTTGTTTTTTCATTCATAACCATCATCGGACTACTATCACCAGCGTTTGCTCATATTTGCGGTCGTTGCTAAAAACCCAAAAAGGCAGCCCAAAATTGATTAAATTTCCATTAGAAAAGCAGGTTCAACGCTGAACCTGCTTTTCTTAGCTGAGGGGAGTGTCAAGATGTAACAACCTAATCTGGTGATTCAATTAGGGTTGCTTGCGTTCTCGAACTTCACGAACGGCATCAACAATAGCTTCACGGTTAATGGGGTTCTTTAGGTTTACACTGGCAACATCTAAAGGAGAGCGCTCTGTAGTAACAGGGCTAAGAATAAAACTTGTACCATCCCGTCGCGTAATTTGCACAGCGCCGTCTTTGGCGGCTTCATCAAGCACTTTAGCAAGCTGTTGTCTTGCCTGTGAGTAGGTATAGGTATTCAAACTAACTCCAATACTTTAAGACCTAAACTTTGAGCTGCTTCATTACAACGTTTGTCTAAACTTAATAAAGGTGCTTTGTAGTGCTCGGCAGTTGTAAGCATAAAAGCATCATAAGCATAGATGTTTAGCTGATGGGCTATTTCAGTAGCTCTTCCTAAATCAATGTCTACAAAACGGATAGGAATGCTTTGATAAATAGAGAGTGCTTCTTTAGCTTCTTCTAAGGTTAATCTAGCTGGGTTACGTTTGAACATGGCTGAGAAGGCATTAGGTAATTCCCAGTGTAGGGATTGAGGTGCAATAAGGCTTTGACCTTTGGTCACTTCAATGAGATTTTGCTTGATAGTTTCACCTAACAAGATTGCAATTAGACTCGAGGTATCAATAACTATCACATGTACAATTGTACATGTTTAAGTAAGTATTTGCAATACCCTCAGTGGATCAGTAGATTAAGTATAGTCAGACATCGTCAAATGCGTAGGCAAAGCTATTTAAACCCAAAGAAATATCAAATCATATAAATGCCTTAAACGTAGTGGAACCACGCTAAGCTTTGTAATTGTTGTTGTCGTTTCGCAGGATTATCTGACTTTAAAGTACCAACCTCAAGTTCATAAAGAACAATACTGGGTATAGCAATATCAGCTGGAGCTTTACCAAGCAGATGTGTAGCAACCTTACCTTTGCCTTTAAAGTAATGAATAACTGAATTGGTATCTAAGATGTACACTATAGAGTTTCACGAGGACTATCTTCAGTTAGTACCCTTAAATCTTCAGCGTCAGGAAAATCTTCTGACCAACTACCCGCTAAGGCTTTAACATGTTCAGGCCAGCTTGTAGTTAATTTTTCTTTTAGAACCGTAGCTATCCATTTGCTTTGAGAAAGCCCTTGACTTTCAGCAGCCTACTTAACTTGATTAACAAGTTCATCATCTAAATAAATGGTTACTTGGCTCATATAACATATAAGTGTGTAAAATGAGTGGAGCTACATAAAATCAAAGAAGTCGAGAAAAGGTGTGAGAGTTGAGATAAACTAGGAAGTAGTGAAGAACTGCGAAGTAGGCTGGTTGCGTTCACTTTTAGAGATGCTAAGCTAGTAACAGTGTTTAAGCCAAGCAATCCTTTAATTATTCAAGCTGATCGCTCTATTTTTCTTGAAACCTTTAATCCACTTGCGGAAGAAGCAAGAACTGCTATTGCTTCGTTTGCTGAACTTGAGAAAAGCCCTGAACATTTGCATACCTACCGAATTACATCTTTGTCGTTATGGAACGCTGCAAGTGCTGGGGTGAGTGCTCAAACCATGATTGAGGCTTTGCAGGGTTTTGCGAAATTTCCTGTACCTGACAATGTGCTTACCGACATTCAGGATTTAGTAGGGCGTTGGGGGCGAGTTCAACTCTTAGAAGCAGGTCATAACTTGGCTTTAAGCGTTCAAGAGGGTGATGAAGCACTCATGCTTGAGCTATCTAAGCAAAAACGGGTTGCACCGCTTTTTAGTGAGCGCTTGAGCAGCACGGTTTATTTGTTGCCTGTCTTGAATCGTGGTCTTATTAAGCAGGAACTTTTGGCGTTGGGTTGGCCTGTTGAGGATTTAGCTGGCTACAGTGATGGCATTGACTTAACAATAGAACTCGAGCCTTCTTTGGTGGTACGTGACTATCAGCAGCAGGGCGCTGAAGCCTTCTTTCTGGGCGGAAGTAAACAAGGGGGCTCAGGTGTAATTGTTTTGCCACCAGGTGCGGGTAAGACTGTGGTTGGTATTGTGGCTATGCACTTAGTGGGGCAACGTACACTTATCTTGACAACAAATCGTACCAGTGTTTTTCAATGGCAGCGAGAGCTTTTAGATAAAACGAGTCTTAGCCCTGATGATGTGGCTGATTATGGACCTAACTCTAAAAAGACATCTGTGGTGACACTGTGTACTTACCAAATGTTAACGAGTCGCAGACGTCGTAAAAAAGAGGATGAAGCTGAGCAACTTGAAGGCCTAGCAGCTTATCCGCACATGCAGCTTTTTAAAGAACAAGACTGGGGTTTAATTATTTATGATGAGGTGCATTTGCTACCTGCCCCTATTTTTCGTATGACAGCTGAAGTGCAAGCCCGTCGTCGTTTAGGTCTGACAGCAACACTCATTCGTGAAGATGGTCGTGAAGGCGATGTTTTCTCACTCATTGGTCCAAAACGTTTTGATATGCCTTGGAAAGATCTTGAGCGTTCAGGTTGGATTGCCACGGCGCAATGTACAGAAGTTCGACTTAGGCTTTCAGAAGAGGAACGGCTTAGTTACGCGGTTGCTGAAAACAGCATGAAATTTCGTATTGCGGCTGAGAATCCAAAAAAACGTGTTCTTTTAGAGCGCATTTTAGATCAGCATAAAGGGCAACCTAGCCTTGTCATAGGGCAATACTTGCATCAGCTTGAGCTTATTGCGCAAGATTTAGATGCACCTCTTATTACGGGTGCAACGCCACAAGGTGAACGTGAGCGACTTTTTCAAGCTTTTCGAGATGGCGGTATTGATGTCCTTGTCTTATCTAAAGTGGGTAACTTTGCGCTTGACCTTCCTGATGCTCAAGTGCTAATTCAGGTTTCGGGTGCGTTTGGCTCTAGGCAAGAAGAAGCGCAGCGTTTAGGTCGTTTGTTGCGACCTAAAAGTGATGCAGAAACAGCCTATTTTTATAGCTTAGTGAGTCGTGAAACCAAAGAGGAAGACTTTGCGCACCATAGGCAGCTCTTTTTAACAGAGCAAGGTTATCAGTATAAGATCAAAGATGAAGCTGACTTTGATGATTAACTTGAAGTGCAAGCGAAAGTCCCCTAGTTTCAACTATGGGGAGTATGTCAACTAGCCTGCTTTAAAAACACTGAGTCTTTCGCTTAAACTATTAGTATGCCTGCAAAGAAAAAAACCATACCGTCAGCATCTAAAGCCGCCTTGCAAATAGATGACTTAGCACCTTTTCCTAAGCTTGGTGAGGTTGTTGCTCATGAAGGCTTGAGTTTGCTTGAAGTCTCTGAAGAAGCTGAACTGAGTAGCTTGCTTTTAGATAAGCGTTTTAAGGCTTTTATTTTGCTTCGTTTATCTAAAACAGAAGCTTTAATCTTACCTGAGCATAGTAAAACCCTTGTTAATGCATTAGTGAAGGCTGGCCATACACCAAAGGTGGTTTCTTAACCATGGATCGCGACCTTATAGAACTTTTTTTGGCCAGTGAAGGCTTGGATACTGACTACCTAGAAAGCCTTCCTGATAATGCGTTACAAGAGTTACTTGAAGCAGCTGGGCTTGAGCTTAACGAAGGTGAATTGGGTATGCAAATAGTTTCTTTGCTGGGGTCTTCTGCCAGACCACAAAGCGCAACTGTTGAAGATGCCTTTAGTATTGATTTTGTTTTTGAACAAATGAATGCTGATCAGTTGAAGCTGATAGCAAAACGCTTTAATCCTGAAGCTAATGCAAATCGTGTGGCTGAATCTAAAAATGCCATTCGGAAAGCGTTTAAGAAACCTGAGATGCTTGATAAAGTCATTGCAGGGCTTAATCCTTTAGAAGCTACTGTTCTAAGTGAACTTAAAAGGCGTGGCGGTAAGGCAGATGGTTGGCAGCTCATTTTCTATGCAGCTGTAAGAGGCCTTAAACCTGCTAAGGCAGTCGCTAGTTGTAGTGTTTACAAAAACACACTTAGCTCTGATCCTGGTGTGGCTTTCTTAGCTACCCTGTTACGTGATGGGCTTATTTTACCAGTTAGTAGCCGCGCATCTTGGTTTGATTCTAATTATTACTATAGCTATAACAACAAAGCTGACCCTGAAGAGGATGTGGTTTTTGTTGAAGAGCGCATCTTAACTAGACTCCCTGATGATGTGCAACCCAACGTTATTGATTTAAACCTCGAACCCCTTGAAGCTGTGCAAGGCGGGCAGGGTGGGCATCCTGTTAGTTTGTTACTCGAAATGGATGAAGTCATTAAACTTATTCGTGCTGAAGCTGGGCTTCAGATTACTAACGCAGGGCAGGTAAGTAAAACACAAATCAAGCGCTTTACGAAAGCTCAACCTTTTTTAAAGGAACGTTTTGAACCCTTGTTAGAGATTATTTTAGCAATGGGTTTATTGCTAGCACCTAAACAAAAGAAAGATCCTTGGACGTTAAACTTAAATCGCCTTAAGGAATTTCAGGAGGCGCCTTTAAAGATTCGCTATAGCATGGCAGTTCTGACTTTTTTAAATCAGGCTGATAAAAGCTATGATTATAGTTCAAATTCATTAGTTTCTAAAGCTGTTGCACGCACGGCTCTTTTAGAAGCTTTGAGTCTTTTGCCTAACGAGCCTGTTTCACTTAAAGAAGCGTTAGACAAATTTTGGTTAAAGGTGCTGCGTTTCGCTATGGAAAGTCCCCGCAGAAATTGGGGTAATCAGGAAGAACCTAAACTACCTAACTGGTTTGCTAAAGAACTCATCACCAGCTTTCAGCTGATGGGCTTAGTATCTATAACAAAAATATCAGAAGCCAACGCTCAAAAAAATGGTGCTAAAGTAAGTGAATACAAAAATAGCTCACTTGTTTTAAGAGACTTTGATTCTAATGATATAGCTACGGAACACTACAGTCTTGCACTTGCCGAAGGTTACAGCTGGTATCAAGAAGGCACTAAGTTACTCAATGGCTTAGGGCAAGATCCTCAAGGCTCAGCTATTAACACAGATTCATTGTCACAATTAATGGTCGTAGATGCCCAAACGGATGAGCTAACAGAGCAAGCTCTACTCATACAACCTAACTTTGATATTTTGGTTTACCTAGATAAACTTTCTCCTTTGAGTTTATCCAGCCTAAATGCAGCTGAATGCCAACGAATAGATGCTCAAACAGCCACGTATAGTCTGAGTCGCTCGAGCCTCTACAAAGCTTTAGAAGCAGGCTATGACCTTGATAATCTCAAGCACTTACTAGAAAAAAGCTCATATGCTTTGCCTGATAATGTAAAAACCAGTTTAGATGACTGGGCGTTAAGGCGAGAACGCCTAAGCATTCTTGAAAATACTACCCTTCTAGAGTTCGCAAACCAAACAGAACGAGATCAAGCTCTAAATAAACATAATCAAGCAAGACTAATAGCAGAACGCTTTTTGCTTGTACCCCAACAAAGTAAAATGGCATTTAAAAAGCAAAGTATTAAAACAATTCATAATTACCATAGTTCTCCCACTCGAGTGATTAAGTTTAAAGAAGATGGTCATTTTAGTTTAAAGGGTGCCACGGATTTGGCAGCTAGAGTGGTGGTTTCTAAAATCGCTCGAGTTTCAGGTAGTACTTATAGGTTGAATATTGAAGCTATTCAGGAAGGTGCGCTTAGTAAAAGTATCTATGATGCTTTGCTTGCACGCACAATTAGTGGATTACCTCATCAAATTGAAGCACTTATTAAGATTTGGCAACAAGAAACAGATAATCCTGCCTTAACCAAAGTAAGCCTTTTTCAGCATGCTAGCGCTGCTGACCTAGCAAAACATCCTAGTATTGCTAAGCATCTTGATGCTCAACTTAGTACAACTAGTTTTCTTATTAAAGAAGGTCAGGAGAAAGACTTAAGACAAAGCCTAAAAAGCTTAAACATAGGCGTAAGTCAAACCTTTAAGCAAGACTTAAAGGCACAAGAAAGCCAGAGTAGTATTTTGCAAACAGGCTTAAACACTCGAAAAATGCGGGAGCTGATTGAGGATGCCATAGAAAAAGGTAGATCTTTGGAGCTTAAATATCATAGGGAAAACACCAACTACAATCGTTATGGCTACGGTAAAAGTACTAAAGGAAAAATCTTAACCGAGACGATTAAACCCAGTGAAGTTTATTACAGAGCTTCAACCCCCTACTTTGATGGCTGGGGCAGTAAGAATGACGAGTTACGCAGTATACGCATTGGTTACATAGTTGGTATAGCTGTTTTATAGTTGCAGTTTCAGAAAAAGGTTGCAGCTTCGCTTCAAGGCTTTTCAACTCTCCCCGTAGAGCATGACGCAACCATGGGCAAGCTATCCATCCCTATAGCTGAATCAAGGGGAGCATGTTGACATACTCCCCATAGTTGAAACTAGGGGACTTTCGCTTGCACTTCAAGTTAAAACAAGAAACTCACAAGGACAAACATCATGAAACTGCTTTACTACAATAAGCTCGACACCAATAAAATCCCTAACTTTAAAAAAATGAAAAGCTACCTTGAACAAGATGACTTTCGTTCCGCTGATGTCAAAAAGATTGGGGATAATCTTTATAGGAGTCGTTTAGATAAAAGCAATCGCTTATTATTTTCAATCTATACATACCAAGGTGAAAACTACATTTTACTACTCGAGTTTATTGCTAATCATGCTTATGATAAATCACGTTTTTTAAGTAGAGGCGTTACGATTGATGAAGCTAAACTACCTTCATTAGAAACACCTACTGAAACAACAGAGGAGCTTGTTTACCTTAATACTAAGTCAAGTCGCATTAATTTATTAAACAAACTCATTTCATTTGATGACGCGCAAGAAAGCATTTATAAGCTTGCTGCACCTCTTATCATTATTGGGTCAGCTGGCAGTGGAAAAACCGCATTGACGTTAGAAAAAATGAAGGATG
>CAYGTA010000256.1:0-7066 GCA_964352605.1 uncultured bacterium
TAAACTGATTTAATCGTGTCATAAGACTGAGTGAGTCAGAGCGTACTCCCTTAGGTCTGAATAATAAATGTCTTACGACATTTATTATTCAGCTTAGTGTAAGTAATGGTTTTTTATAGACTAATTCCATAGCGCTTAGAGAAAAAATAGTGATCAATCTTTAGACATTTTCCATCTTTTTTTAACCTTCAATTTTAATAATTTTCTACTTAGACAAGTTGTTCTTGTATGTCTCTTATTTTGTTTTCTAGGTCTTTATCTTTTTCTATATTTTCAGTTACTTTTTGTACGGCGTACATGACGGTTGAGTGATCTCGTCCTGTAAAAAATTGTCCTATTTCAGGGTATGAGTGGGGGGTTAATTCACGCATTAAGTACATGGCAATTTGTCTTGGTGTTACAAGTTCAGCGCGTCTTCCTTTTGATAATAAGTCGCTTACTTCAACATCGTAAGTTTTGGCTGTTGCTTTTAATATGTCTTCCATAGTTAGGTTAAGCTCGCTGGCTGTAAATACATCTGATAGGGCCTTGGCTGCGGTTTGTTTGGTTATTTCAGCTTGATTCATGCTGGCATAAACAATTACCCTCATTAAAGCGCCTTCTAGTTCACGTATGTTTGAGGTGATTTGTTTTGCAATATAGTCAGTAACTTCACTTGGTATCTTGACACCTCTATATTCGGCATTCATTTTCAAAATGGCAATGCGTGTTTCAAATTCAGGTGCGTGAATGTCAGTAATTAACCCCCATTCAAAGCGGCTTCTAATCCTGTTATCTAAAGTGGGTATATCTTTTGGTGGGCGATCAGAGGATAAAATAATTTGTTTACCTGATTCGTAAAGAGAATTGAAGGTATGAAAAAACTCGTCTTGGGTTCTTTCTTTGCCTGCAATGAACTGCACATCATCTACAAGAAGCAAATCTACTGAGCGGTAGCGGTCTCTAAAAGCGGCCATTTTGTCTTCACGAATACCATTAATAAGGTCATTGGTGAAGGTTTCAGTGGTTACGTATTCTATTTGTAAGTTTGGAAAGCGTTCGGCTACTGAGTGGCCTACTGCGTGCATTAAGTGGGTTTTTCCTAGCCCAGCATCACCATATAAGAATAAAGGGTTGTAGGCTCGCCCTGGCGCTTCTGCTACTGCAAAGGCTGCTGCGTGTGACAAATTATTGTTGGTTCCAACGACAAAGTTTGAAAAAACGTATTTTGGGTTTAGCGTGGGTGCTTTTTGTCGTCTTAAGTCTTCATCTTGCTGTGAGGCTACCGTACTAAAAATGTCTTGTTGTTCTGTTTGCTGAAAGGCCACCACTTCAAAGCCTACTCTTGGGGATGAGGCACCTAATTCACTTAAGCCTTGTTCAAGGACTTTACTGTAGTGGTTTTTAAACCAGTCTTTTGCAAATGAATGAGGCACACCTATCATGAATACACCGTTATCAATACCTAAGGCTTTGACTTGCTTAAACCATGTTCGGTATTGAACTTCGGGAATCTGCATCTCCACATAGCGTAGTAGATCTTCCCAAATTGCGTCTGCTTGTGTGCTCATAGTTTGGTGTTGGCTCCTGGTCCTCAAATTAACAGAAGGATAGTGTAACAAATTTTAGCCTAGCCTGTGGATAAGTCTGAAATATTTGCTATAGTGTAAATTTAGCGGTACTTAAGTTTAGTGTTAGTTTTGCTGTACTGAGCGCTATTTTTGGAGTTTTTATGAATTTTGATGTTGTTGTTGTAGGTGGGGGTCATGCTGGTATAGAAGCTGCCCATGCTGCTGCAAAGTTAGGTGCTAAGGTTGCTATGATTTTACCTAACCCTGACAAAATTGGTCTCATGCCTTGTAACCCAGCGATTGGTGGTCCTGGTAAATCACAAATGGTGTTTGAAATAAACGCCTTAGGTGGTGTTATGGGAAGGCTTGCAGATGAAACAGCAATTCATGCCAGAACTCTAAATGCGAGTAAAGGACCAGCTGTTCAGTCGCTACGTGTGCAAAATGAGCGAGATGGTTATCAAACAGCTGCAAAAAACCTTATTGAGTCAATAAGCAATATATATATAGTTAGGGCAGAAGTTGCTTCTTTATTAAAAGAAAACAGAACCATACAAGGGGTTCTGCTTACGGATGGCCGAGAAATTTCGAGTGCCACGGTGATTTTATGTACCGGTACTTTTTTGGCAGGTGTTGTTTGGTACGGTAAACAGCAACGAGAAGCAGGTCGCCAAGGTGAAGCACCAGCTAGGTATTTATCAAAGAGTATAAGAGAAACTGGGCACAAGTTGCTTCGTTTTAAGACAGGAACACCGCCAAGAATTCGTAGTGACTCTGTAAATTTTTCTGTTCTGGACGAAGTTCCTGCTGATAACCCTGCTTCAAGTTTTACCGGTAATCCTGGTACAAAAGTTTCACATAGTCCAACTTGGCTTACGCACACTACAAAAGAGACCCATGAGCTTATTAATGCTAATTTGCAGCATTCAGCTATGTATGGTGGTGAAATTAATGGTCAAGGGCCAAGATATTGTCCTTCTATTGAAGATAAGGTAGTACGTTTTTCAGATAAAGATAGACATTTACTATTTGTGGAACCAGATGGTGTTGAAACCAGCGAAGTTTATCTACAAGGCTTTTCTAGCTCTTTACCACCTTACTTGCAAGATGACATGATAAGAACTTTACCGGGTTTTGAACAAGCGGTAATACAGCGTTATGCTTATGCTGTAGAGTACGACGCAATTGATCCGACCGAACTTAGCCTCACCTTAATGTCTAAGAAGTGTGCGGGCTTATTTAGTGCAGGTCAAATAAATGGTACCAGTGGCTATGAAGAAGCGGCAGCTCAAGGTTTAATAGCCGGCGTGAATGCAGCAAGATTTGTAAAGGGAGATGAAAGCGTATACCTAAGCAGAGATCAAGCCTATATGGGTGTTTTGTTGGATGATTTAGTAAGATGGGGTATTGATGAACCCTATAGAATGTTGACTTCGAGAAACGAATATAGATTGTTACATAGGCAGGATAATGCAAAGGATCGCCTCTCCTCTATCGGAAATGAATGGGGGTTAATATCCACTGAGGACTTAGTAGATATTAATAAAAGTAAAACCCGAGTTTTAGCTGAAGTTGCGCGTTTAGAGGCGACAAGATTTGAAGGTAATACAGCTTCTAAATTGCTTTGTAGACCTGAGCTGAAATATGAAGATGTTATAGCCTTGGTTGGTGAGTCATCGCAGTCTCTCAGTATTGAAGAGAAACGGAAAGTAGAAACTCTAGTGAAATATGAGGCTTATATCCTTAGAAGCCAAAAAGAAATTGCGGCCAGAAAAGAAACTGAGCTATTGAGCTTGGAGGGGTTAGATTTTACTACTGTGTCTGGTTTGTCAAGCGAAGGTCTTGAAGACTTAATGCGTTTTACGCCTATTACATTAGGAGCAGCACAAAGGCTTAGAGGTGTTCGAGATAGTGATGTTACAGCACTCTTAGTTCATGTAAAAGGAAAAAGTAGACGAGCGAGAACTAAGGCTGAAAAACAAGGTTTTGTTTCACGTGAAACATCAATTTAGGGTTTTTATGCAAAAGTGTTTCACGTGAAACACTTCGATGAGCAACTAGAAAACTATAGTTATTTGATTCATAAGTATCACAAAACCCTTGATCTAATCTCTAATAAAGGTCTTGAGGCATTAGAAGATAAAATTTCAGATGCAAAGCAATATGCAAAATATATAAAGAAGCTTGATAACGTAGATGAAATTTTAGATCTTGGTAGCGGAATAGGATTACCTGCTGTTGTTATGGCAATATTGCTTCCAGAAATAAACATCCATCTAGTTGAAAGACGCCAAAGAAGAGTAGCTTTTTTAAAAATTGTAGCTTCACAACTCGAGTTAGAAAATTGTGTTATCCACTCTGATGACGTTAGAACGTTAAGTCAACCAAAGATCAACATTATAACAGCACAAGCTGTGGCAACGTTTAAGGATGTTTACGAATTAACAAAGTCACTGCACAAAGAGAAAATCACACTGATTTCGCGAAAAGGTATCGATTGGTCGAGTGAAATGGCATCTTTGAAGCAATCGTATTACACAAAAGTTAGTGTTCAAGAAACAAAAGGACTCACATCACATGGTAGTCTGGTTGCAGTTTCTTTATCAGGAGGACTTCGTTGCCTACCATAAGTGTAATTAATCAAAAAGGTGGAGTAGGAAAAACTACTACCGCAATAAATCTGGCTGCTGCCTTAGCATCAAAGAGAAGAGTACTCCTTGTTGATCTAGACCCACAGGCAAATGCAAGTAGTGGTGTGGGTGTCTCCAAGCCAGAAAATACCATCTACGATGTCTTGGTTGGAGATGTCTCTGCACGCAAAACTATAACAGCAACTAGCGTTGAAAATCTATTTATATTGCCTGCTTCATCTGATCTTGCTGGGGCGGCTGTTGAGTTAGATGCTTCTTCTGAAAACATGAAGCTCTTAAGTAAGGCCTTACTAGCGGTTAGACCAAACTATGATGTAATAATTGTAGATTCACCGCCATCTATAGGCGCATTGACCCTAAATTCCCTTGCAGCAGCAGATCAGCTCATTATTCCATTGCAAACTGAGTATTATGCTTTAGAGGGTATAGCCAGCATGATGGAGACGGTGGAGCGAGTTAAAGGTTCACTTAATCCTGATTTAGAAGTTCTTGGTATATTGCTCACCATGTTTGATACCAGAACCAAGTTATCTCAAGAAGTTGAGGAAAATGTACGTAAACATTTTGGAGATTTGGTTTTTTGGTCAGTAATACCTAGAAACGTGAGGTTGGCAGAAGCACCATCATATGCACAGTCTATTTTTGAATATGCTGCTACCTCTCAAGGAGCAGCAGCATATCGAAGGCTTTCTGAGGAGGTTTTGCAACGTGTCAGCAAAGCGTAGTAGTTTGGGTAGAGGCTTAGATGCCCTTCTTCCTAAAACTGAAAAATCAAACGGAATATTGCAAGTAGATATAGACAAACTCACAGTATCAGAATTTCAGCCGAGAAAATACCTAGATCCTGAAGGAATCGCTGAGTTAGCTTCAAGTATTGCTGATAAAGGTATTATTCAGCCTTTAGTTGTCAGAACTAAAGATAATGGCTATGAAATAGTTGCCGGTGAACGACGTTTTAGAGCTGCACAAAAGGTTGGGCTAAGTTCGGTACCCGTTGTTGTTAAAGATTTAAGCGACCAAGAAACACTAGAAATCGCAATTATTGAGAATTTGCAAAGGGAAAACTTGAACCCCGTTGAAGAAGCTCGAGCTTTCAAGCAGCTTCTTGGGTTTGGTTTGAATCAACAGGAGGTTGCTAAGTCAGTAGGGAAGAGTAGAAGTGCAATCGCAAATACCTTGAGGTTGCTGAGCTTACCTGATTTAGCTTTGGATGCATTGCAAGAAGGAAAGATAACGGCAGGTCATGCTAGAGCTATTTTGGCGCAAGATGATGAAAATCAATCTTGGGCTCTAAAACAGATACTTGATTTGGATCTTTCTGTGAGACAGGCGGAGCAATTGGTGGTTCAGAAGAATTCTGATAGTGAAAAGGTGCGTGGCCGAAGCTCTTCAGACGGCCGCTATGAGTCTTTACAGCAGGATTTAGCTAGGCATGTGGGTACCAAGGTTAAGTTAAGTGGTGGAAGTAAAGGAAAACTCGAGCTTTTCTTTTACTCTACAGATGAGTTAGATCGTTTATTAGAGTTAATGGGATATCAAGCTTAAAAATGTTTCACGTGAAACACCTTTGTTATAGTGTGAAATTTTTAACAGTGGACTATTTATCTCAACCCGCCCTAGAGTTGTTCTTGAACAAAGCTTAGAGGGTAACAATCAAGTGTTAAACTATGATTTATTAATAGAAGTGTTATCTGTATAGGAGAAAATCATGAATAAACCCGTAAGAGTGGCAGTCACAGGTGCAGCAGGACAAATAAGTTACTCACTATTATTTCGAATTGCAGCAGGCGACATGTTAGGCAAAGATCAACCCATTATTTTACAATTACTTGAAATTCCACCAGCAATGGGCAAGCTGCAAGGAACCGTAATGGAGTTAAATGATTGCGCGTTCCCATTGTTAACAGAAATCATTGCCTCCGATGATCCAACTGTTGCTTTTAAAGAGGTTGATTACGCATTGCTAGTAGGTTCAAGGCCACGTGGACCAGGCATGGAACGTAAAGACCTACTTGAGGCCAACGGTGCTATATTTACAGTTCAAGGCAAAGCACTAAATGATCACGCGAGTAAAAACGTAAAAGTTATTGTCGTGGGTAACCCAGCAAATACCAATGCATTGATTGCCATGAATAATGCACCAGATTTAAAACCAGAGCAATTCACAGCCATGACAAGACTAGATCACAATAGAGCCGTTAGCCAAATCGCGGAGAAGACAAACGCTCAAGTACGCGATATAAAGAATATGATTATTTGGGGAAACCACTCGAGTACTCAAGTACCAGATTTACACCATGCCACAGTAGCTGGAAAACCAGCATCTGATTTAGTTGATAGTTCATGGGAATCAGAAAGCTTTATACCCACCGTACAAAAACGTGGTGCAGCCATTATCGATGCTCGTGGAGCTTCTAGTGCTGCTTCAGCAGCCTCAGCAGCAATTGACCACATGCGAGATTGGGTCAATGGTAGCAATGAAGGTGAGTGGGTAAGTATGGCTATTCCAAGTAAAGGACACTATGGCGTAGCTAAAGACATTATTTACTCTTTCCCCGTAACTATTAAAGATGGTGTTATAAAGGTAGTAGAAGGATTAGACTGCAACGATTCGACTAAAGAGCGCATGAAGGCAACCGAAAAGGAATTGTTAGAAGAAAAAGAAGCTGTACAACATTTGTTGTAGAAATACAAAAAGCGAATATTAACTTGAGGCTTAGTCAGTTTTGACTAAGCCTCGATTATTACTTGTAATTCAGAAAGTAATAAGTTCCTCCATAGAAGGGTTGCAATATACTGATACTATTTCCGTTTACTTTACTAATAAAGTAAACGCGATCTTGGATCGTCGAAACAATACCAAGT
>CAYGTA010000257.1:0-7054 GCA_964352605.1 uncultured bacterium
ATCCTCAGCCTAGCGTTTGCACAGTCAAATGATCATGATGTTGCTATCGGTGTACCTGAGTACTTAAGTATTCGCATTGTTGACTCATCTAACATTTCGGCCATTGCGCCATCAGTTGAGTTTGATTTTGCATCTAACATAAATACTTACCTAACAACCTTAGCTGCAGGCGGGGGAGATGTTGCCCCAACAGCTGTACGCCGATTTGCAGATGTTCAGATTGAAAGCAAAGCAAACTTCTTTGGTATTTACACCTACACAACCGTAGTTTCAGGCTTTGGTGCTGGTTCAGGCTTAGCAGTAAGTGACATTACAGTTAATAAAGGTAGTGTTTCAGGCCTAACCACAACGCCAGTTGTTAGTACTTACCGCTCAGGTGTTTACTACTCTACGTTAGCAGGTCGCTGGTACCGAGTCACTACTGGTATAGCCAATAGTTGGGATTTGAGTACCAACACACGCTTAATTGCTGTTGGTTTAGGAACAACCACAGGCTGGGAAAGCCTAGGCTTTAACGGTGAAGACTATGTACTTAATATAAATGGTGATGAAGCCCCTGGTAGTCACCAAGTTGTTGTGAATTACTTAATGACTAGCTTTTGACTAATTTAGCAAATTAAAAAAACCACTCGAGCTTCTTAAGCTGAGTGGTTTTTTGCTTTTAGGTGGGGTTTGAGTGTGAAAAGTCTAGGCGCATTTTTTGATTTTTTTTAGCACAATAAAGAGATAAGATTTTGAGGTGCTTTATGAAGAAAATGTTAGTACTTGTTCTTTTGTTTGTGGGCTTTGCTCAGGCGAATAATATTGGTATTTCCCCTCCTAGGTTAGAGCTTGCAGGGGAACCCGGTGAGACTATTACTGAGATTGTAACGATTTTGGGTAATGAATCTATAGATCAGCAGATTCAAGTGCGTTTGGGTGACTGGACTTTAAAGCCTGATGGTGAGTTAGTATTTTTACCAGCGGAGTCGCTTGCTGAAAGCGCAAGTGCTTGGATTACGCCTGAATTAGAAGAATTTGCCTTAACGGGCGAAGCTAATAGACAGTTTAGAATAAGCATAACGATTCCTGAAGATGCCAGTACGGCAGGAACCTTTCATAGCATGGTTTTTTTTAGAGTTGTTCCTCCACCCAATGAAAATGAAGGTCTGGCGGTCGTTACAACGACCGAAATTGGTGTTGGTATTTATGTAACTGTCGTAGGTACTGAAGATAACGCTTCAGAACTTCTAGACTTTTATCAAGGGGATGATAGAAGTTTGACTCTCAGCATTGTGAACGAAGGTAATACCGTTATGCGTTTAGGTGGCGCAGTTGAATTACGAGATGAAGAAGGCGTAACTCAGTACACGTTAGAGCTTCCTAATGTGCCTATTTTACGTGAGAGTGAACGAGATTTGACTATGGATTTACCTGAAGAAGTTAAGGCTGGCTTTTATGTGGCCTTAGCGCTGGTTGAAGATAGTCGTGGGGGCTTGCTGGTAGGGGAGTTAGCGTTAGATATTCCTTAGCTTGTTAGGGCTGTAGTCTAGTCAGAGTTTAGGCTTATGGAAGTTGTGTTAGATATGCGTAAACAGTGCGTTGGGCTTTGGGGTTTACTGACTGTATTAAGCTTCTTGAGTTGCTTAAGCTTTGCTCAAGATTTGAGTTTTACGGGGGGTGCTCTTTATTTTGAGTTAGTAAATCAAGATATTGAAGATGCGTTGAGTTGTGCAAACTGTAAACTTATTGAGTACAAGTCAAGCTCTAACCTTAAGATTAAACCGCAAGTACTTAATGCAAGCTTGCAGGTACGTCAGGTGCCGAGTTTAGCGAATTTAAAGCTAGAAGCACGTTTTCGTTACCGAGATAAAAATAATAATAACCAAGAAACTTTAAGCTCATGGCTCGAGCTTTCTCAGTTACCGCAGCAAGTTTTGCCTGTGGGTGCGCGGGTCAATAGGGTGTCAATTGAGTATCGTTTGCGCCTATCAGGCTTTGAAAAAGCAGGCTCACATGAGTTAACTGTGATTTATAGTTTAGGCGGTGTGATTGAGCGTCAAAGCGTATTTGTAACGGTACCTTCAGTGGTTTTTTTTAAGTTAGATAATCAGTTGCTAGTTAATCAAGCTGATATTGATTTTGATTTTAGGGGCCTAAATGTCAGGGCGTTTTTAAATGCGGTTGAGTCAGGAGAGCCTGTACTGCCTACTAAGACAGATTTTGAGCAGCTTTTGGTATTTACAAATGATCTTAAGGGTGTCGTTATAAGCGCTCATTTACATGATGATAGTGTTAAATTGGCTGACTTTAGTCATCAGCTTTTGGTTTTTGAGCAACCTGTTAAGCTCACTCGCATTGTCATAAAAGAGTTTCAAGATTCATTTGTGCCTGTCTTAACTAGTACCGATATTGCTTTAAAGGTAACCGGGGCAGAAGCTTGGGGTTCTTATCGTTTCATTTTGCAATTTCAAGCTGCAATACCTTAGCGAATCAGTACCCTAAAGGTTTCTTTATGCTCCACGTTACCTGAAGCCGTCTCAAACAAAAAGCTTAAACTATAAACCGCGTCAGCAGCATCTTCAGGAATGACAAGCTCTCCAACATACAAACCATCGGACTGCTCACTAAGCTCGAGTTCTCCGAAGTCACTTTTTACTGATATTTTGTTTGCTTCTAACCAAGTTTGAACTTCTATGCTTAGGGTTTCACTCGGCTGCACAGGCGCATTTAAGTTAATGAGGTAGGGAGTAGCCTCTGCATTAATTTGTAAGCGTCCTTTTTTGCTTATGGTTTCGCCATTTTGCTCCCCTACAACTTCAAAATTAAGAAGACCATCGGCAGTGTCTTGAGGAATTTTAAGGCGACCTTGCCATAAGCCATCTTTTAAGCTTAAAGCAGTCTCGCTAGCGTCAGAGCGTAAACTAAGAGCATCTAGGTCACCACTTAACTCTACTATGACTAAGGGGGCTGAACCTGCTGGCACAGGGTCAGCTTCTAGCGTAATGCGCCTAATACGCACACGCTTCTGGTTGAAACTTTGGCTTCTTGCTTCTGCGGGCTGCACAAAAAACTGGGCCTCACTAACTTCTCGGGGTACTAAATTTAAGTCTAAACTTTCCTCACCAATAATAATGCCGCCCTTGCTAACCGAAATGAGTTTTAAAGTAGCAGGGCCAGGACTAACCTGTGAAATAGAAAAAAAACCTTCAGGGTCACTAGTAACTTGTCTTCTTAAGCCACTCGAGTCTGTTAGTATCATGCTACCAAAAACACCTTTTGGGTTTGCATCTATTAAGCCATTAGCGTCATTATCAGCAAAAATACGACCTTCAATTGCTGAGGCAAAGGTTGCCTCAAAAACCAAGGTTGTTTCCTCTTGAAAGCTTATGTTTACATTAGCAGAGGCATCTGAAATGAGTTGATACGTGACCGCTAAACTGTTTTTATCTAAGCTGACTTCATAGTCATTTGGACTTAACTCGAGCTTAATTTCACCTGCTTCATTGCTTGTAAAAAGGCTACGACCAACGGTGACATTGACACCCTCTATAGGTTCGCCTTCAGCAACTATTTTTAGGTTTAAAGTGCCTAAGTTACGTCCGCCAGTAAGATCAGTAAGCGCTTCAGGTGTATCAAAATTAAACTGATATGCGCTATTTAAAGCTAAGCTATAACGCCAATTTTGTGAACCATAATCAAAACTTAGTGAGTTATTAAGATCTAACGTTAAACCAAATTCAGAAGCCCACAAAAGCCCCGCACCGAACTCTAAATTTTCATCTTGTAAGCTCCATGACCCAAAAACAGGTAACTCTAAACGAGGGTTAGGTTCAAAAATGCCCTCAAGCTCTAACTCTGCATCAAGTATAGAACTCGCAGGGTAATAAGCTAAAGTTGTGTTAAAAGCAAGACTGTCTGACACGGTAGCTAACCAACGTGAATCTAATAAAATGCCGAAACCAGCCGTGTCACTGCGCAGCGCAAGGCTACTAGACGTCTGCCAGCCCGCCTCAATCATGGCGTTATAACGAACAGCCACATGACTACTCGAAAACCCTAATTGAATCGTAGTATCAATCTCACCCGGTAAAGCTGTCGGAATACGCGTATTTAAGCCAAGAAAAGCATTTCTTGAAGCTTCTAATTCAAAAGGATAATTGAGACCACCATAAAGCAAGCCAAGCTCATCTTGTTGTAAGTTAAACCCCCCAGCTAGACCTGCCTCACGCGTAAACAAACGTGAAGCACTAAAATCAACAGATAAAGAACGCAAGTCAGCACTAAAGTCAGAACTCGCCTGTAAATTTAGCGCATCATCTATAAAACTAGCTCGAGCTTGTAGATTAAACGGCTCGATTTGACTTGACCAATTCAGGTCAGCTGCAAGCTGCCCACCATAAACACTCGAGCCTGCTGTTACGCTCATGTTTTCATAGTCGTATTGAGCTGCAATATGGGCTGCAAATTTGTCAGCCTCAAGCCAAGATAAAGAACTAGAAACAGAAGCATCATTTTCAAAGGAATAACTGCCAGACAAGCCAAACCCTGTATTTAACGATAAGCCAAACGGATTGCCTGACAAACGACCTGCACGCACCTTCAGGGCATTAGAATCTAAAGCTAGAAAGAAAGATTCAGGTTGAGTGAGATTCAGTTCTGTTGAAAGCTGTACAAAATCAGATAAGGCACCTGAGAGACGGCCACTAAGTGTAAAAGGACCCGTATTCGTAGCGCTTATAGTTACAGCTCCTGCGAGTCTAAGTGCATCTGGCTCAGATGCACTTGTATCTAAAACACGGAAAGATTTTGTGAAAAGCAGGGTTTCAGCTTTAAACAAATCAACAAAATAAATACCAGACTCGAGTGGTGTAAAAACAATTTTTTCTTGACTAAATGGCGCTATGTTTAAAGCCTGCACTTCTAGATTTTCGCCAGAATAGCGAAGCTTTACGGTTACATCTTCAGTCACATTACCCTGATTGTTTAACTGTAAACCTAAATCATCTTGCCCTAAAATAAGTTCATCATTAAGTGTTACATCCAGAGAACGAAATTCCTTTATTGTAAGTTCAACATCATGACGTATTTCAGGTTCGCTATTGAGTGTTAGCCTAAGACGCTCAACCTGATTTGCTTTAGCATCTATAGGTACAGCTACCGTAACTACAACAGGCTTAGCTTTATTGGCCAGTAATTCCTGCGTACCAATTTGCTTAAGAATAGTCCAACTCGAGCTGGTACTGGCACTAATGTCTACTTCACTGTCTTGCTCTGCAGTTAAGCGAAAGACAAGCGTAACAAAATCACCCGGACTAACCTCTTTACTTTCGGGTGCACTAATTGAAATGCTTTGAGTAAAGCCAAAAGAGCATAGCAATGCTAAACTTAGCGTTAAAAAACGCCATACTAAGGCTTGCTGGGTAGAGAACCACTTCACTAAGCTAAAGCTTAGGCGAGAAGCAGCTATTAAGGCGTTACAGAATTTAACAAGCGTGCCTTAGTGTTAGCTTAATCAAGTATTGTTTTTTAAGTTTTCTTGCAGTAATTTGAGTTCTTCAAAGCGACCATCTCTAGCTAGTAAAGCCTGCTCAGGCCAAGTCTCAGGGTTTTGCTTGCTTAAACGCGGACCTGCTGTACTTAAAACACGCTTGAGTTTTGTTTGACTTGCTCTGGCTAACTGGGACCATGTTCTTATATTCTCATTGTTAAGTAAACGCTCGACAGTGGGGCCTATGCCGTCAATGAGTTTTAGGTCATCTTTCTTTTGGCGATTGGCTGTTTTTGGGCTAGCTTTGCTAGTCGGTTTTTTGCTTACTGCTTTCTTTGCTTCTGTGATGTTTGGTGTTACTTCTTGCTTTGTTTTGCTTTCAGGTGTTTTTGCTTGCTTTTTCTTGTTGGGTTTGCTGGCAGGTTCTTTAACTTGTTTTTCTTTAGTATTCTCAGTAGCTTTGGGTTCTGCCAGATTAGCCTCATCAGGAGTACCTAAAGAATCTAAAAGCGTATTCACAGCTAACATAGCATCAGCATGCTGCTTAAGTCTAAGCTCGAGTTTCTCGAATTTTTGTTTAAGGGTTTTGTATTTTTTGCTGGCTTTGGCTAGGTCTTTTTTGGCTTCTTTCTTTTTTTTAGTTAGTTTTTTGCTTTGTTTTTTGAGTACTTTTAATTCTTGTTTTAACTGTTCTTTTGTGAGCTCTTGAGCTTGCATAAGGTCAAACTACCTTTCTTTGGCTTAGTGTTTGTGTCGACTATTAAGTAAGGTATTGTTGCGACATGCAGTAGCATTTGTCAAATTTGATGTGATTGTTCATAGCTTCACGCTAAACAAATTGCTGTCTAAGTGTGATTGTTTTGTGAATCTTTCGCTCTATAGTAAAAATCGAGGTAATAATTATGAAAAAAATTCTTTTTGCTTTTGTTCTTCTGAGCTCCCTTTTTCTTTCAAATGCTTTAGCGCAAAATGAGACTGCAACGGCCTATTTTGCAGGTGGCTGCTTCTGGTGTGTTGAGGCTGACTTTGAAAAGCACGATGGTGTTTTTGAAGCCATTTCAGGCTACATGGGCGGCACTACTGTGAATCCTACGTATAAGCAAGTATCTAGGGGTAATACGGGTCATAGAGAAGCTGTTGAAGTTCATTATGATCCAAGCATTATTAGTTACCAAGAATTGCTAGATATTTTTTGGCGTCTGCATGACCCGACCGATGACAAAGGTTCATTTGTAGATAGAGGCTTTCACTATGGTTCAGCGATTTACTACACAACTGAAGAAGAACGTATTTTAGCTGAGGGTGCTAAAGCTGCTTTAGATGCCTCTGGTAAGTTTAATAAGTCTGTTGCGACTGAAATTGCAGAAGCTACCCCTTTTTATATAGCTGAGGAATACCACCAAGACTATTACATTAAGAGTGCGCAGCGTTATAAGTTTTATAGAAATGGTTCAGGTCGTGATCGTTTTATAGATCAATTCTGGGCAGGCGATGACACGATTTATCAGTTAGAAGAGAATCTAGCTCAGAACTAAACTTTTATGACAGTAAGCTTGCAGCCAATTGAAGGATTGGCTGCTTTTT
>CAYGTA010000258.1:0-7014 GCA_964352605.1 uncultured bacterium
GCATCTTTTAAGAAAAACGTGACAAGAAAAACAACCAGACCAAAAACAATAAAACTGAAAGCAAAATCTCTATCTTGATACGTCGGAAAGTACAAAAAGCGAACCAAGAAAATGACACTTAAAAAGTGAATCATAAAAACGCTATAAAAACTCGGGGCTAAATTTAGAAAAAGGCTAAAATCAGGCATGAATGACCTCCAACGATCTAAGTAAAGGTTTAAAACGGTTGTGTTTTAATTCAGGATAAAGCAAGCTACAACCCACACAATACTTACTAAAACCACCTTGTTTTAAGCGCATAGCCCGTTTAACAGGCGTAAAACTCGAGCCGCCATTTCGTTCTTCTTTTAGTTCAATAATGACAATTTCAGGAAGCTGCTGCTTATCTGTTGAATACGGTTTGGAAAACTCGAGTCCTAAGTCTATGGTTAGCCTTTGGCTTCCTGTGCGGCTAACAAGGGTTATGCGTTTGTATTGGTTAGCTAAGCTTGCTTGTAAATTTCTGTATTTTTCACTTTCATTTGGTAGGTTGGTCTTTAGAAAGCTTTCTTTACCTTCGTGTCTTGCTTCGGGGTTAAGACGCATTCTTGTCTTAAGGGTTCTTGATTTATTGTTACTATGTTTTACTTCAAAGTAATTAACATCCGTATTTAGGTAGTAGCGTTCACGTATTTTGTAGCGTGTTCCCCTACGATTATGATGAATATGAAAAAAGTCAAAGTCTGGCGTGTCAAAGTAAACGTTGGCGTAAGATTGAATTAGCTCACCCTTTATTTCTAAGACGCTAAAGTCAGGCTCGAGTTTCTTTAGAAATTCTGCTAGTTCATCTCGCTGTAGTAAGAATTTGCTTTCTTGCCGGTCATGATAAGCAAGGTTTGCTATGTCTTCGAGTGACACTTTTGAGAACTGTTTTAGGCTTGCTAGGTCGTTTTCTTTGGGTGGTTCTAGTAAATTGTTGTGTAACATGGTTTTTCCTTACCGAGAAGTGATTTATTAATTCAAGCCCTTGCATAGAGGTCCTAGACAAGTTCCCAGTTGAATTAATGATTCTTGAAGTCTATTCGCTTTGGCTTAAGCTATGTAATGGGCTTTGGTTGGGCTTGGTCCATCAGACTTTGGTCTGAAACGTGAGAGTTTCATTAGACCTTAGTCCATAGGAAAGTGAGTTCTCAATGAAGCATAATAAGTATATGGCTTTACCTTTTACTTGGCTTCTTGCACGCTGGCACAACCTTAATCTTGCTCAAAGATTTAATATTATCTGCTTACTTATTCTGCTTATGAGTATGCTTGCGTTAGGCTGGTGGGTGGGTCGCACTATTCGAGTGAGCGTTATTAACCGAACAGCTGCTACGACTTCTCTTTACGTTGAAAATTTCATTATTCAACAGCTTCAAGAACTTGGTGATAACGAATGGTTATCTGAGGCGCGTATTTCAGAAATTGAAAGACTCTTAGCAACTACGCCCCTAGGAGAAGAAATCGTTGATATTAAAATCTGGGGCCCATATGGACATGTTGTATATGGTGAAGGGGCTGGCAAAACCTTTCCGATAAAAGAAGAACTTTCTGAAGCGTGGCAGGGTAAAGTTAGTTCACATGTTAGTAACTTAAGTGATGCTGAAAATGTAACTCAACGAGAGCAATATAAAAGGCTTATTGAGACTTACACACCTATGCGCATAGAAGGAAGTGACCAAGTTATTGCCGTTGCAGAATTTTACCAGTCAACCAAGGCTCTTGATCAAGAAATTTTTGCAGCACAGTGGCGTAGTTGGCTTGTGGTAGCCGGTATTATTACCGCTATGTACCTTTTATTGGTAGGTTTGGTTCGTCGGGGTAGTGACACCATTGAGCAGCAACAAAAAGAACTTCAAGGTCAGGTGAGCAATTTAAATCTGCTTCTTGAGCAAAACTCTGAGTTACGCCAACGTATCCAAAGGGCTGCCACTCGAAATACAACCGTAAGTGAACGCTTTTTAAGGCGTATTGGGTCTGACCTTCATGATGGTCCCGCTCAAGACGTGAGTTTATCTGTACTTAAACTTGATGGCTTGGCACATCATCTACCTGACAATAAGGCTTTTCATAAAGATTTAGAGATTGTGCAAGGCTCTTTAAACAATGCATTGCAAGAAATGAGGACGATTGCCGCCGGCTTGCGTTTACCTGAACTCAATCATTTAAGCCTTGCTGATGCAGTAAAAAGGGTTGTTAAAGAAAATCAGAAAAAAACTGGCAACAAAGTAAACTTAGAATTAAGTACTTTACCTGAAAATGTTGCCTTACCTGTCAAAATTACGGTTTACCGCATTATTCAAGAAGCATTGAGCAACGCTTATACCCATGGTGAAGGCAAAGATTCAAAAGTTAGCGTGCAACAGTACAAAGAAAATTTACACTTAGAAATTAGTGATAGCGGCCCAGGTTTTGACGTTAGAAGCCTTAGTAAAAGAACGGAACGTTTGGGCTTAGCCAGCATGAGAGAGCGAGTTGAAAGTCTTGGTGGAGTGTTCTCAATTGTTAGTCGCATTGGTTCAGGTACAACTGTTATTGCTCATTTACCTATTAATCCTGATAAAGAAACTGTTTCGGCATGGTAAGGCTAGCTTAGAGCTATAGGACTAAAGTCTGACGGACCTTTCAGACTATGGTCAGTTCCGATCTTGAACCAATAGCACTATAGTAAGTTAGCATCTTTTTCGTGAGGAGCGATTTGAATGACTTTGAAGGTCCTAAACTATCTAATTCATGTGCACCTTTTTCTTATACTTGTTGCCTGTGGTTCAATAGAAACGCCTGACTCTGAACTAACTACTGCTGAAATACCTAATTACTTATTAACCATTGATACTTCTAATAACGGAGCTTTAGAAAACTTTGAAAAAAACTATGGTGCTCAAGCGGCCCTTTTACGACCTGAAGAAGGCTACGCTGTTATTGGGTTTAGTAATACAAGTGCAGAGCTTTACACGTCACAGTTAAAAACAAATCAAATCTCAAACCAACTCGAGCTTAACCAAGATGTTTTTTGGGGTGGCGGGCAGACGGCTTGGATGAATGGCAGTGTTAGCGCATGGGCTGGTGGTAGTGTAAGTGCATGGGCGGGGGGGAGCGTAAGTGCTTGGGCTGGTGGCATGGTGAGTGCTTGGGCTGGCGGTAACTATGTTCCTTTACCTGAAAATACCCAAAAGTGGCAAACAATAGGTTTGCAAGAAGCGCATGGACTTGCAACTAACTTGGGTGAGGGCATTACCGTTGCAGTAATTGATAGCGGCATAGATCTTAAACATCCTGCATTTAAAGCTGGAATTGTGGCGCCTAAAGACAGGTGGGACTTTGTTGATAATGATGCTCACCCTCAAGAACAAGGGGAGTTAGGCCAAGGGGCTTATGGTCACGGAACCAATGTAGCTAGTATTGTTTTACAAATCGCGCCTAGAGCAAAAATTATGCCCTTAAGGGTTCTTAAGCCTAATGGGAGTGGTGACGTTCTCGCGGTAGCAGCAGCTATTCACTTTGCTACAGATAATGGTGCTGACATTATCAATTTAAGCCTTGGCAGTAAAGATATTTCTGAACCCGTTAGAAGAGCTCTACTAGCAGCAACACATAAGGGTGTTTTTGTGGTCTCTTCAAGCGGTAACGGTGGAACTCAAACACTAACGTTTCCTGCTAATCAAGCTTATGCAGATACGGTGTCAGGCGAATTTAGTATCTCTGTAGGTAGCG
Source organism: uncultured bacterium (assembly GCA_964352605.1). GTDB lineage: Bacteria > Deinococcota > Deinococci > Deinococcales > Trueperaceae > JAHEBB01. Next base: position 3,733 of record CAYGTA010000258.1, read on the forward strand.
TAAATGCCAATGATGAAAAGTCTTCTTTTACAAACTACGGTTCAACACTCGAGGTAGTGGGGCCAGGAGAGCAAGTCTATGGACCTGTACCAGGAAACCGCTTAGGCGCCTGGACAGGTACTTCCATGGCAGCTCCCATGGTATCAGGAGCTTTAGCTCTAGCCTTAGCTGAAGACTTAGAAGAAGACTTAGAAGACTTAAGTGATGAACTCATAGAAAGATCAGAAAATATCTATAGGCAAGGTAAAAATGCAGCTTTCGAAGATTTGTTAGGTGAAGGCAGGCTAGACATAGCAGAATTCCTAAACAAAGTAATGTTTTAAAGGTTTAGGGTTTATGATTGATAATTCGGCATCGCCTTATGCACCAGAAATCCAGAAACAGCAAACTGCTGAACAATGGCTAAAACAAGCCCTTAATACAAAAGGCAAAGCGGCCTTTGTTCTTTTCGAGCAGGCTAAACAGCAAGCTAAACTAGAAAGCAACTACCTTCTAGAAGGCCAAGCATTGCTAGCTGAAGGAAAGCTCTACCGAGACAATGGTGAACTTAACGCAGCACTGATATGTTTTGACAATGCTTTTGACTTAGCACAAGAAAATAAAGACATGCTACTCGAGGGTGATGCTTTAAATCAACGAGCAAGTATAAATCACTTAAAAGGTGACTACGCTCTTGCCGCTCGAGACATACAACAGGTCCTGATCATCGCAAGAGCAGCTAACGATACCGAACGAATCACTAATTATCTGATGAATTTAGGCATTTTATCTACTAAGTTAGCTGATTACGACTTAGCACTAAAAAGTCTAACAGAGGCTCATAAATTAACCCGCGAAAAACTTAGTAGCCCGCTTATAGAAGGCCAATGTCTTATAAATATAGGCTTGCTTTATGAAGACATGGGCGACAATGAAAGCGCTCTAGATGCATGTCAGCAAGCATTAGAAAAACTAACCCAAATTGGCAATAAACAAGGTCAAGCCATAGCAACCGTCAATCTTGGTTACGCACACAAACGCCTTGGTCATTTAAACCTCTCAATCCTAAAATTTCAAGACGCCAGAAACCTAGCGCAAGAAATAAACTTTCCTAAAGTTGAAATAGCCGCAATTGAAGGTTATGCAGAAGTTTTAAGTATGCAAGGGCAGCATCAGCAAGCTATTGCCTTGCACGAGGAAGCCTTGCAAAAATCAAAAGATTCAGAAGATTTTGAGGGAGAATTAGATGCCTTAAGTCATTTAGCTCGAGTATTCCTAGAGTTAGGAAAACCAAAAGAAGCACAAGAGAAACTCTATATATGTTTAAAGCTAGCTGAATCAGCAGGTCGAAAAAAGACGCTCATTGAAGTTCATGAATTATTAACTGAGACTTATGAGCAGCAAGGAAAGTTTAGCAAAGCCATAGAACACCTGAAACTTTTTCATCACTTAGATAAAGCTTTGTTTAACGAAGAAAACAGACAAAAAACACGTCAACTTGCCATTAGATTTGATCTTGAACGCGCCAAACACGAAGCAGATGTTTACCGTTTGCATAGTGAATTCGAACGAGAAGCCAAAGAAAAAGCAGAAGCAATCGTAAAAACGCGCACAAAAGAGCTTGAACAAAGCTACGCAACCATAGAAAAGCAAAACAATGAGCTAGCTGCACAAGTGACCCATTTAAATCAGCTCTTAGCTCAAAATGAAAGCTTAAGACAAGAGCTCATGCAAGCATCACGCCGCAACGTTGCCCTTAATGAGCGAACCCTAAGACGCTTAAGTGCAGAATTGCATGATGGACCAGCGCAAGACTTAGGCTTTGTATTACTTAAGTTAGAAAGTGGAGAACTAGCCAAAACAGCGCAAACCCTAAAAGATGCAGAACGAAAACGCTACGACAAAGAACTCGAGCGTCTACAAACATCGCTCCAGCGTGCTTTATCTGAAATGCGGGCAGTTGCAACAGATATGTGCCTACCAGAACTCGAGCATTTATCATTAGCTGATGTTGTGAAACGTGTTGTTAGAAAGCATCAAAGGCGCACTCAAGCTCGAGTGAATCTCACTTTACAAACTCATGAGGCTCTAGTAGCTTTACCCGTTAAAATAACCATCCATCGGGTGATTCAAGAGGCTTTAACCAATGCCTTTAAGCATAGCGGTGTTAAAGAACATAGTGTTGAGCTAACAAGTCATCCTGCCCAATTGCGCCTAAAGATTAAAGATAAAGGCCTAGGTTTTGACCTTGATAAGCTTGAAGAAGGAAACTTTGATCACTTAGGCGTGTTAGGAATGCGTGAAAGAATAACAAGTTTAGGTGGTAGTTTTAGACTTAAAAGTGAGCTTGGCGAAGGTACTCTTATTGAAGTGAGCTTGCCTTTAAATCTAAATGAAAAACTGGCTTAGATAGACACATGAAACGGAACTTATGAGCGAGAAAATCAATATTGTTATTGTAGATGATCACCCTCTTTTTAGAGAAGGTGTAAGTGCAACCCTGCAACACAATGACGAGTTTAATGTTGTGGCAGAAGGTTCTAATGCTGAAGATGCCTTGCGCTTAGCTCAAGATCATTTACCAGAATTGCTGCTGCTTGATATTGCCATGCCTGGCGGCGGCATTGAGGCTGCTCGCGCAGTTGCTGCTGCTTGTCCGTTTACTAAAATTGTCATGCTAACGTTTTCTGAAGAGGAAGATAATGTATTAGCAGCTTTAAAAGCTGGTGCGAAAGGCTATATCCTGAAAGGAGTTTCAGGGAATGAGCTGAGAAGCATTTTAAAACGCATTTATGAAGGTGAAGTCTTTATAACACCTATGCTGGCAGCAAGTGTTCTGGTGGAAATGGTAGATGATAAAAAACCGCCCGAAAGCATTGACCCTTTAGAAGACCTTACGCAACGAGAACACCAAATTCTTGCGCTTGTTGCAGAAGGTCAAACCAACAAAGCTATTGGTGCTGAGCTAGGCATAACAGAAAAAACCGTTAAGCACTATATGAGTAATATTCTTGCAAAGTTACAAGTTAGAAATCGGGTTGAAGCAGCGTTATTAGCTCAAAAGTTGAAGTAAATGCGAATAGTTTATTACGAGAAATTTTAATTTAAATTCTGCAACTTTGTATATCTTGTTTTGAGTTTATTCATGTCATTCCAAGTGAGTCCCGACTAACATGGTTCAGGCATTTCCACGAATATAGCCTTTTGCATTTAAAACACTGCAAACGTTTTAAATGCCGAACTTGGTGAGTAATACCCTTTCCGTTTAGTTCCTTAAAGAACTAAACGCGGTCTTGGACCGTT
>CAYGTA010000259.1:0-6942 GCA_964352605.1 uncultured bacterium
TTTGGTGTCGGTGCTGGTCATGGGTTGCCTCCTGGCGGTTGTGGTGTTTCTGACCGTAAGGAAGGGCATCGCAACGGGGAATCCCTGTGTCGGGTGTTTCTGACCCCTGTTGACGGGACGGCACCCCCTCGATGAGGGGATATCGCTCGCTTCCGTGGAGCCGTACCCTCGAGGCATGGCTGTGGCTGACTTCACCCGAGCTCGTGACCGTCTGCGCTCTCTCGACTGCGACCCGGAACTTACGGCGACGCTAGAGGCGACGCAGGCGGCGCTTCATGACGTGGCGACGTTCTCCTGGAGTGCTCTGATGACGGTCGATCCCGACACGCTTCTCCCGACCGGGGGTCTTGTCGAAGGATTCGCTGCTGAGGCGTGCGCTCCGTTCTGGGACAACGAACTGCTTGCGCCCGGGTACAACAAGTTCACCGAACTGGCTCGCAGCACCACCTCTGTCGCGACCCTGTTCGAGGCCACCGACGGCGACCTCGGCAGGGCACCGATCTACACCAACCTGTACGCGCAGCTCGGGGTCGCGGACGAGCTCCGGGCGGCCTTCGTGGTCGGTTCCAGATGTTGGGGTGTGGTCAGTCTCCTGCGAGCAGTCGACGACGGCCCCTTCACCGACGAAGAGTGCCGCAATGTCGAAGCCATCGTTCCGCTCATCGCCAAGTCACTCCGGGCCGGCGTCGTTGCCCTCGACACCGAAGCCAAAGGCGTCGCTGCGATGCTGGTCGTCGATGGCGACAACCAGGTTCAGGACCTCACACTCGAGGCCGGTCGGTTGCTCGACGAGCTACGGACTGCCGGCGTCGACGAGCACGGGCTGCCCGCCATCGTGCGCAACGTCGTCACCCGAGCGCGAGCCAGCCGATCCTCTTCACACATCGCCACCCGGCTCCACGGCACCTCCGGGGCATGGCGACGCGTCACCGCCATCCCCATGGAAGGCGATCGTGGCTCGGTTGCCGTGATGATCGAACCCGCTCGTGCTGCCGACCTCACACCGATGTTGCTCGAGGCCTACGATCTCACCGAACGCGAGATCGGCATCGTCATCTACCTCGCGCGAGGACTCGCAACCAAGGACATCGCGGCAGAGCTCAGCATCTCGCCGCACACGGTCCGCGATCACGTCAAGGCGATCTTCGCAAAGACCGGCTTCAATACCCGCGGCGAACTCGTCGCCCGCGTCTTCTCCGACCACCTCCTAGACGGTTTCCACGCCGCCGTCCACCGCAGCGACTGACCCGGGCAGGTCCCGCGAGCCCGTGCCAGGCATTTCGCGGTCACGCCGCCACCAGTTCGACGCTCCACGGGGCATGTGTACTTTGGGTTAAAGTCGCCCCTCCGACACAAGCGCTAGTACACGGCGGGCCGTCGACCTATTTCGCTGTCTCAACGACGTCGCGACATCAATCAACTCGCCGCACTAGTTCGCATCCTCGCTCGTGGCCGCTCGCCTTATGAGAGTCTTGATGCGCCAGCACCGCTGGACCGGTTGAGTCTCTTGTGACTTTTCGTTGAGTGACAGTCGACCGGCGGTTGGCTGGGGACTGTCAGGCATTGCGAAATGCAATGCAATTTGCTATGCTTATTGCATGGCTCAATTGGTGACGCGTGTGGAGGATGAACTTGCGGCTGCGGTCGATCAGCTCGTGGAGGCTGGCATCGTCGGGAGTCGTTCGGAAGCGGTGCGGCTTGGGCTCGAACGGCTTGTCGACCGTTTCCGTCGCGATGAGATTGGGGCCCAGATCGCCCGTGGTTATCGAGATCAACCGCAGAGCGACGCAGAGATCGGGTGGGTGGATGAGTCTTCGGTGCGGATGATTGCCGAGGAACCTTGGTGACGGTTGCGCCGACGCAGGGCGAGATCTGGTGGGCAGAGGCGGAGGACAAACGGCGACCGGTGTTGGTAGTGACGCGCAGTGATGCTGTGCCGGTGCTGACCTGGGTCATTGTCGCACCTGTGACTCGGACGATTCGTGAGATCCCTACGGAGGTTCGGCTAGGGCTGAGTCATGGGCTCCCCGACGAGTGTGTGGCCTCATTTGACAATCTGCAGCCGATCCGGCGATCTTTCCTCACCCAACGAGCCGGTGAGCTCCAGATTGACGAACTCGATGAGATCTGCCGTGCGCTCCAAGCACTTGCGGATTGCTAACTCGCTCGGGAGTCAGGCCGCTGCGAGGTCTATCCAACCCGACCGTGCGGGGTGAGGGTTAAGGGTTGTAATCGCCCCTCCGGCACCAACGCTTTCCCAGGTCACAGGTCTGGGGATTCTGCTTTTTGTGTCGCATTGCTAACGGGAGCCTTGGACCAGGTGAAAGTCATCGTCTCCTGCTCGCTGGAGTCGGGGCTTTTCGGCGCTTTGAACGACGCGAGCCAGCCGATCGCTGGTGTCGTTCAGTCGACTCATTCTCTGTCGCCGCTGCGGATCCGCACTGATGATTCATGCCTGCTCGCTGGCAGCAGAGCCGTCGATCCTTCAACGCGACAGTTCCCCTTCGTGTGCACGAGCTGGTGGTTGACAACAGTTGATAACCGGCAGACAATAGTCGCATGAGCGGCAACACGATGAGCTTCGCCCTGCCAGAAACATTGCGGGAATACATCGATCAGCGGGTTTCCTCAGGGGACTACGGGAACACCAGCGAGTACTTGAGAGACCTCATCCGACGCGACCAGCAAGCCGAGGCTGCTCGTCGTTTCCGTTTGTTGATTGCTGATGGACTCGAGTCTGGCGAGGGTCGGCCGTTGACCGAAGAGCTTGGTGGTGACCTTCGTGGCCGGGCGTTCGACCCTGATCGGTGAGTGAAGTGCGGCTTCGGCCGCTCGCTGAGTCTGATTTGGTCGAGCGGGTCCGGCACCATCGATCTGTCGGCGACGACGGACTCGGTGAGCGTTTCTTCGACACAGCACTTGATTCGTTGGATCTGGTAGGGCGCATGCCGGGCGGAGGGTCGCTACGGATTGGTGAAGTCTGTGGTGTCCCGACGTTGCGCTCCAGCCGACTCGTCGGGTTTCCGTGTGGCTGGTTCTATTTCGAGCGGGCTGACCACGTTGACGTCGTTCGCCTCCTTGCGTTCGCTCAGGATCTCACCATGATTCTCGGCGGTATCGACGAGGATTGGTAGACGCTTTGTTGAGTATCTGACCGGCGTGCGACCGCGGTGAAGGAGTTGATCCAGGGGTTCCAGGTACTTGGGGTGTGTCGCCCCTCCGACGATCCCCGACTCGGATTGGTGTGTGATCGGTGGTTTGATGACGTACTTGGTGCTCCAAGAACATTCCGCTGGGTTGGGCACGCGGTCTGCGCAAACCAAAGATGTCGACGTGCTCGTCGAAGTCGCTACAGGGTCAGCGGCGCGCGTCGTGCATGACTTGGTCGCGATGGGCTTCACGCAACTCGAACGGTTCTTTGGCCAAACTGAAGGACAGGCTCGCTACCGCATGGGGAACACGCTGGTCGATGTTCTCGCACCTGATGACACCGCTGCCGCCGATTTGGTACTCGCAGTTGACACGCTGACTCTCGCGACGCCTGGCGGGCGGCGAGCGTTGGAAGTCTCCACGCCCGTCACTGTCTACTACGGCACCGACGGTCTGGCAGAGTTGCGGGTTCCCGCGCTCGGGCATGCCGTCGTTGTGAAGGCAGCTGCGGTGCTCGACCCTCGGACTGCGGCGCAAGAACGGCACCTGGAAGATGTGGTGGAGCTGCTCGCAGTGATGAATCAACCAGCCGAATGGGGTACGGGGATGAACGATCGCGACCGCGACGTCCTTGAACAAATAGTGCCGAGGGTGTGGTCGGCGGGCAATCTCGAAGCGGTGGCGGCGCTCCAGTTGCTGATCGATGCAATCAACGCGAACTAGCAACGCCCAGGCCAGCTATGCCGTGGCGGAGTAGGTCGTGGTCCAGGGGTTCCATGTACTTGGGGTGTGTGTCGCCCCTCCGATATCGAACAAGTGTTCGATTTTATTCATACAAAGGCTCTCGCTGTGGGCGGCCCGGGATTGCTGCGGCCAGAATTCGATCCGTAGGCTTCGAGAGTCGCCGGTGCACCGGGGGCCCTCGGTCAGACACCTTTCGGAGAGCGGGCCCCGTGCCTATTGCACAGCGCATTCAACACCTCGTGGTCGATGCGACCAACCCCCAGCTTGTTGCTGCGTTTTGGTCTGGAGTTCTGGGGCGTCCGGTAGCGGATGACTGGGGAGGGTTCGTACGACTCGCGCCCGACGAGAGCGGAACTCAGCTCGCCTTCGCCCTGGTGCCCGAAACCAAGCACCTCAAGAACCGGGTGCATCTCGACCTCTCAGTTGAGGACCGCGTGCAAGCGGTACGCGAGCTTGTCGAGCTCGGGGCTACTGAGATCGAGTCGCGCACTGGCGATGGACACACCTGGACGGTCATGGCCGATCCAGAGGGCAACGAGTTCTGCGTCGCCTAACCCGGCGAGCCCAAGGGTCATTGGTTTCGACGGCCCTCACCCTGTCTGTCGACTTCGACTCGCTACCTGGCGTGTCTGGATTCGTTGGCGCTTACGCGCCGCAACCGTTTTTCGAGCCCCGCTGAGCCGTTGAAGCGTGGTTGGCGTCGTCGGGGATCTTGGCCCACAACGCATCCAGCTCCGCTGTGGTGGTACTGAATTCCCAGCCCTGCCACAAGAACGTGCCGGTCGCGTCAGCAAGCGAGGCTTGATGCGGGGCGCGACACGCCACATCGATTCCAAGGCGGACCTCGGTCATTGCTGTTCTCCCATTCGGTTGATGGTCATCGTTGCCCGGTCGTTCCGGCCGGCACGGAGAGCTCGTTCCAAAAGGGGGTGCAGAAATCGGACAGCACGAAACAGAGGTCCAACACAAAGGCTGGCCGTCGAGTTCCCAACAGGTATTCACGAGCGTTGCGTTGTTCGCCTGGACGACGATCAGCTAAGAGGAGTCGGACGAATCCGCTCCGGTCACACTTCCGAGTCGAACCAGACAAACCGGGCACTACGTACCCCATGAACAAGCCCACCAGCAGGTGGTGGACCCTAGGACCGACCTTAGATGTCACATGGGTCGAGTAGTCTGTTGCAATGACCCGGAAAGTGTGGACTGCGGCTGAACTCGAGGCGATGGCCCCCTCCGAGGTCGACGCGATCTTCGAGGACAGCATCACGTGGGACCTTGCGAATGCTGCCCAGGAACTGTTGGCTCGTAGCCGTGAGCGGATCATGCGTCGGATCGAAGAGACCGAACCGACCCAGCGGTCTTGACCGATCGGCGTCGGGTTCGGGCGACGTACGGGTTCTTCGACGATCTCGATCGTCAGCTGGGTTCGGAGCGAGGACCGAACGGTGAACCGTCGACTGCGGACTTCCAGACGATCGAGTTGTTGCGGGTCGTCGACCGATTTGCCACGCAGTTCGACGATCTTCCCGAGTTGACCCCGGGTCGGAGTGACTATCGGGTCTTGCTCACCAGTGGAGTGCTCGTTCGGTCGCTCAACGTTGTCGGCCAGCTAGCTTCTGATGGCGCCATCGAACTCGTTTCCATCGACATCGACCTCAGCTAGGACTGACGTGAGATGGTTACTTTCTCGGCTGTTTTCTGTTCGAGGGGTGTCGCGTTGTAGTGGTTTGCTCGTGGCATCCAGCACCCTGGAGCGGTAGCAGGCGGTAGGGAGCGGATTGTCCGGTCGCCAGATGCCGCTGGTTACCGCAGAACGTCGCCAGGTGCGCTTTGGGGGAGGTGAGTTCGAGTCCCCCTCCGACATCAGCAAAATGCGAGTCCTTGAAACCCTCGAACCTCCGGTTCGGCGGGTTCGCTTGGTTTGAAGCGTGGTTGATAGCCCGATATTGAGGTTGAGCCGTGCCGGAGGTGTCAGCGCACGGCCCGCATCATCGCCTCGGGTGGAAATCGGTCAGAAACGCATCGAGCTCGGTCGTTGGCAAACACATGGAATTCGAGACCATTTACGCCACCCGGCAACCGCACTTGAACCTCGCCATCGGTCCGGGTGGATCCTGGCTGGCTGGGCCGCCCTCAGCGTCCCGGTGTTCATGATGGCGGCGGCTTCGGTGGTGCCAGGGGGTTCTTTGCAGGGGATTCCGGCAATTCGTGCTCGACGTCAGACACGAGCATCGGCAGGGTGAGCACCCCGGCGAGCAGGCCCTCGGTATCGTTGAACCTGGAGACGAGCTGAAGGACAACGTCGGGACGAACGGAAGCTGAGGTTCGTTCGTCGGCCTCGACGAAGCCCGGTACCGGCACCTCGACGTGCTCGAAGGCGCATAGTTCCTCGACGATCCGGTCCCGAAACGCCATGTTTTCGGAAGCAGATCGGACCGCGAAGTGCTGCTTTGTGGGCATCGGCTCATCATCGACGGGAGCAAGTGCTTCGATGCGTGGGCGTGCGGCGAGCGGGCGCATCCAACGTCGAACCGGCGGTGAGCCGACGGCGTTAAGGGCCAGAAGGGGACGGTTCGCCGAAGACGAGGTCCTTGTAGCCAACGAAGATGCTCACGCCTTTTTGGTATTCAGTTTGTGAACAAGGTCTTCGACAAGCGGAGCGCTCGTTCGTGGGTAGCTGAGGAAGACCCGTGGTGACGCTGATATCGCTTGCTCATGCACCGAGGCCGCCGCTCACGAGCGGAAGTGAACGTGGCGGACCACCGTTGGAGGCGAGGAGCGAGTCGAACGCAAATGCTTGAGCGCGACGTTCTGCCGCCATCAGGCGCCGGTTGGTTGGAGGTATTTGGTGGCGACCCATCCTTGGATGGGCGTGTTGTTGAGGTTGGTGCGGATCTTGGTCCATTCGGTGCCTTCGATCTCGCGTGGTTCGTCGGGTAGTTGTTCAACGGCAGCTCCGGGGTCCAATTCGCCGATGATGTTTGAGGCGACCCCGGGGGCGTCTCGTAGGTTGAGGAAGTTGGTGACTCCGCTGACGCGATGTGTCGC
>CAYGTA010000260.1:0-6891 GCA_964352605.1 uncultured bacterium
AATCTGGGAAGCAATGCAAGATGGTCATGGCCTTTTTCATGTCTATAACAACTTAGGTAATATCTCTTTAGAGGAAAAGAAATTCAATAAAGCCTTAGAGTTGTTTCAACAAGCTCACACACAAGCCGAAATCACTGGGGATATACTTAATAGCATAATATCTTATCGAAATATTGCAATTACTTATTTAGATTCTGGACACTATGACCTAGCAAAACAGTTTGCTTTAAAAGCAGAAACTTTGTGTAAAAAGTATAAAGATGAAATAAGCTTGGCAAAAACTTGGCAGGTCTTAGGAGAAATAGAAAGCCAAACCCAGCAGTCTAAAAGTGCAGTTCAGTACTTTGACCAAGCCTTAGAAAAATTGGCTGATTCTAAATACGCTTTAGATTTTGCTCGTGTTATAACCTCACAAATTGAACACTTTCACCGAGAGGAAGATGCTGAAAACTTTAAAAAACGGCTCAAAGAACTTCATTATTTTTTAAGCCAACATCGATTACTAGAACACAAGTTCTTCAAAGACAAAATAAATGAGTATCATCAGAACTCGTTCTGATGATACTCATTTGTGAAAACAACCTACTTTCTAGCAGCTTCCTCCGCTACCAGAACCAGCACATGTGCCGAGGACTATTAAATTAGCTGGGTTGAATATATTTCCTTGAGTTACGGCTTGAACACTTGTTGCTAAGGCGAAAGTGGCTACTACTGCAATCAATAAGGTACGTGCTGTTTTAATAATCATCTTTAGTTCTCCTAAAAAATTGTTTTAATTTTTTTGAAGTTCATAAAGATGGGATCCCGTGTAGATTTCTCTACATCTTACAAGGTCTCTTTGAACCCTTTTTGTGTAAGCATTTCAAGGTATTTGGCCGTCCTTAAAACGCTTATATAAGTAGTTTAGTGAGCTACTACAAACGTGCTATCAACAAACTGTCAACAACTCTAACTGCTTAATCTCACCATCTGCTTTAATTAATGCTTGCAGGTAATCAAAAAGCTCATTTGTTCTTCTGAAGCCTTTTTTCTTGCCTGTTTTTACATTAATCACAACAAAGCAGTAAGGTGACTGTTCATGCTTTTCAGGCCAGAACCGAAGGATGAATGTGTTTGACTTAAATCCTTCGTTTACTTGCTGCTTGGTCATGCTTATAGCTTAGTGATGCCGCGTGATTGAAACGTGAAAGTTGTTTTAGTTTCGTTTTTGGAATTGTTTTTTAGGCTTAATCTGTGATGGAAAGTGGAACTTTTCTCTGTTCTACTTGTGCTATTTTAAGTTTATTGTGCAGGATGCTAAAAGGAGCACATGAGTAAACCAATCATTGAACTGAGACTATTAGGCAATCCTCAAATTCTTATTAACAATGAGCTTGTGCAGGGTTTGACGTCAATAAAGAGTCAAGCGTTACTTTATTACTTAGCCACAAAACAAAGTAACTTATCTAGAGTTGCACTTGGCGGTCTTTTATGGGCTGATAAAAGTGATGATGAGGCGAGGGTTAATTTACGTCAGGCACTCAGGCAGATTGTTAAGGCCTTGCCGGATGCTGTGTTGTCTAGCCGTGAGACACTTATGATTAACTCGAGTCTTGTTGCTTCTGATGTGCAGCGTTTTGAAGCGTTGAGTACAGCTTCAGATATAGCGTTGCTAGAAGAAGCTGCCGCTTTATATAGAGGAGATTTTCTAGAGGGCTTCTTTGTTGAGAATGCACTCGAGTTTGAAGACTGGCAGCTTTTAGAGCAAGAACGTTTAAGACTTATTATTTTAAATAGCCTTGAGGCTTTAAGAAGATACTTTGTAGAGCAGCATGCTTTAGAAGATGCCCTTAAATACACAAGTCGTTTTTTAAGCATTGAACCGTTTCATGAGGAAAGCCAGCGTGCTGCCATGCGTCTGCTTAGCTTGCAAGGTAGCTACCGTTTAGCGTTGCAGCAGTACACGACGTATCATAGTCAGTTACAACGGGAACTAGGTGTTCAACCTTCTTTAGAAACCATTACGCTGTATCAGCGTATTAAACGCCTTAGCTTGGTTTCTCTGCCTGAATTACCTTCTGAATTTTCACCCCTCGTAGGGCGCGAAACTGAATTAAAGGAAGTAACTGAGCTTTTAACGACCAATAATCGCTTAGTAACCCTGCTGGGTTCTGGTGGTGTAGGAAAAACGCGTTTTGCACTTGCTGTAGCTAAGCAGTTACAAGAACACTTTCTTGAGGGTGTCTTTTGGGTTGAGCTTGTGGGGCTTACAAATGCAAGTTTTGTGGCGTCTAGTATTGCCTCGAGTTTAGGTATTCAGCTTTCGGGTAATCAATCTGCAAATGAGCAGCTTATTGCGTTTTTAGCTGATAAAGAGTTGCTACTTGTGCTTGATAATTTTGAGCATTTACTTTCTACTGATGAGGCTGTCAATCTTGTGCAGCGGATTTGGCAAGATGCGCCCAGTGTGACCTTGCTTGTTAGCTCTCGAGTTCGCTTGAACTTAAGGGCAGAGCTGAGTTATGTCATTGATCAGCTTGCTTTTCCAACTATGGAGAGTGTTGTGCCTGAAGCTGTACCAAGCTTTGAGTCCGTCAGGCTTTTTGAACAAGTTAGCTCCAGAGCGGGCAAAACTATAAATGAACTGCAAGAACGCATAACGGTGGGGCATATTTGTGAACTTGTAGAGGGTATGCCTTTAGCTATCGAAATGGTAGCGGCACTTGCACCTGAAGTACCTCTGCTAAGCATACAAAGCTCTATTTCTGAGAATTTAACAACTTTAAGTACAAGCATGCGTGATGTACCTCAAAGGCAACGCAGTTTACAAGCAACTTTTAACTATTCTCTTGTACTTTTAAGCGAGTCTGAGCAGGTATTACTGTTTAAGCTCTCAGTTTTCAGGGGAGGATTTAGTTTAGAAGCAGCTCAAGAGATAACAGATGCAAAGCTAGTTTCACTTAGCAAATTAGTCTCCCATTCGCTCATAAGGCAAGATAGGTCAGGGCGTTACTCTATGCATGAAGTGATTCGCCAGCTTGCGCAAGATAATTTAAGTAATCAAATTGATTTAGAAACAGTTACTGAAGAAAAGCATAGACTCTTTTACACAAAAAGCATGGCGGGGCTAGCACCTAAGCTCACAGGGGATAAGTCTCAAGTGGCTATGTCCTGGTTAAGTCTAGAGCTTAGTAATATCCATGTAGCTTGGCAATCTGCTATTGATACAAGAGACCTGAGCAGCTTGAAAGATGCTCGGAAAAGTCTCGTCTTATACTATCAAAGAGTTAGACCAGCAGCTATGGGGGAAGCTTTAATGGCCTCTGCTCAAAATGCGGTTCAATCGATACTAAAGCACCAAAAAACTCAAACAGAAGAAGTGCAACTTTTACTCGCCGAGGTTTTAGTTAATCGAGCAAGCTTTCAGAAATTAATGCAAAACTATGGCTCTTCTGAGGCATTATTAAACCAGAGTATTGATCTTGCTAAGAGCTTAGGGCAAGAAACGCTATGCGCTCGTAGTTATAACGAGCTAGGCTATCTGCATAATAATCAAGGGCAATATGATAAAGGAAAAGCACGCTTTGAAAAAGCTTTAAAGCTATTACCTGTTTCTGAAAGAGTAGAAAGAGTCCGATGCCTTGATGGACTCGGCACTAATGCCAATTGGCTTGGCCATACTACAGAAGCCGAAAAGTACTTTGATGAAGCTCTCGCTATTGCAAAATCTATTAACTCATCAGCGGTAGCGGGTTTATATATTGGTATAGGAAATTTAAGGTCAAACCAAGGGCATATTGAGGATTCAATTAGATATTATGGAAAAGCTATTGAAATTCGTGAACAATTACAAAATACTACGGGAGTTATAGCGGGACTTATAAACATTGGCATAAGCTACGATCTAATAGGAGAGTATGCAAAAAGTCAAAAAAGCTATGAAAAGGCCCTATCACTTTGTCGTATTTCGGGTGATAAGTTGAAGCTTAACGCTTCACTCATAAATCTAGCTCGAGTTGAACATTTCCTTGGTAACTATGAACCTGCATTTGTAAATTACCAAACTGCACTTGCAGATGCTGTTGAACTTAATCATATAAGTGTTATTCAAGCTAACTTAGCTCTTCTTGCTCTTAATACCTCTGACTACAAAACAGCTTTAGCATATAGTGATGAATCGATAGCTCGAGCTATCGATTCGGGATCAGGTTTTTACAGTGTTTTTGGCTACCTTTTTAAAGCTCATGCTCAATGTGCTCTAGGTCAAAGTGAAGATGCTTTTAAAACCTATCAAAAAGTCATTGATATTTGCCAAGAAATAAATACCCCAGCTCAAGAAATGGAAGCCTTAGCAGGGCAAGCGTGTGTGCTGCTAGATCAGCAAGATTTAAAGCAGGCAATGGTTAAGATCGAACCTGTTCTAAGCTTCATAAAAGAAAACCCTGAAGTGGATGGTACTGAAGAACCCTTACGACTGTACTTAATTGGCTACAAGGTCTTAGAAGCCTGTGGTGACCCAAGAGCAAAAGCTGTTTTAGAAGCAGGCTACAAGGTACTTATGGGTAGAGCAAAGAAGCTTGAAGATGAAGCTTTAAAAGAAAGCTATTTAAATAATGTGTTGGTTCATAAAGAACTCATTTCTGCTTATGAGCAGTCGGTAATAGAGACAAGCTAAACGTACTTCTTTGCTAATTCTCACAATGATTAATCAGGCTGTTTATGAGTCTTGAAAAAAATTCAATACTAATTCAATAACGCCCTTCTAAACTATAAATCATCAAGCGTAACTGAGATTCTCAGTAAATAAAACGCTCTTGAAGGGATTTAAGACATGCATAATTTAACGACAGAAGTTTTATTAAATCAAAAGCAAGCTGGTAGCATTTTTCATCTTCAAGAGAAACTCATCCTACGCGAAAAGCAACACAATTCACGTTTTGTCATTCAAACCCAAAAAGTAAATACCAAACAAAATGCCTGGTATGTAGGCGTAGGAAAGCTATTTGTTCGTAGCTAAAGTAACTAAATAAATTTAATACAAACCTATTTAAGAAATTTACTGTTACACAGTGAAGATAGGTAAAATCATTTGTTACTTTAGCAATCTCTAAGTTGCGTTTGATTAAACCAGAAAGCTCGAGCTTTCTGGTTGTTTCTGGTTATAAGGTAAAGCTTATAAAATTTGGTATTAATTGTGTCTTTTGGGTGATCTTTGTAAAGAAAGGGTTTTAGTTTTGCTTTATTGAATCTTTTTCAATAGTTTTTCAATAGTAGGGGGTTAAATTGAGAGCTGGATGTACTCACTTGGTCTCATTCATCTGTGTGAGTATCAACATCCCTCTTTTGATTAGTGGTGCTTGCTTGTGTCGAAACATCAGCAAGCACCGATTTTTTTGCTTAGATTTTTTTGGAACTCACTTTAAAGATTGTTAAGAGGGCTTTTGGGTTTCTTTCAAGCTTTTTTCAATACCTGCTTTCTAAACTAAAGTCAACTAAAAAGTTTGGAGAAGCTTATGCTTTTGGATGCATTTATTTGGTTGGCTATTGCTTTAGTTATTAGCTTAAGAAGTTTAGCTGTTTACTCTCATCATTTTATTCAAGATACTGCATTGCGTAGTGCTCGTGAGCGCTTCCTTAGTTGGTTTCGTTTTTACAAGCGTGGGTTTAGTGTAACGCTTGGGCTTGTTGCTTTTTTCTTAGCGGGCGTTGCTTTTCTAGATGGCTCTATTCCTTGGACGCTTGGTAATTTAGTGTTTGGCTTAGCTGCTTTCATTAATTTTCAAAAGCATAAAGCTCACCCTGTTGCTAAGTTACTTAAAGGTATTTTGAGTAGCAAAGTTGGTTCTCGTGTTTTCTTTTTTGTTATACCAATAAGCTTGTTTGTTTACTTATTTGGCATAAATGCAGTTAATCCTAACTCGTGGTCTGGCTTTAGTGGCCTTGCTTTTTCTTACACTGGGGCTTACCTACTCGCATTGGTGTTCTTGTCTATGAAACTCGAGCTTTGGGGTGCTTTGAGTCATGAGGCGTGGCCTTATTTGGTGGGGGTTATGGCTTGGGATGTTTTATTGTTTGCAGGTGCTGTGTTAGATGGCAATGTTCCTTTTATGGTGCTTGAGAGTTACGCGATTTTGCTTGACGGTGTTACATTTTTTCTAATTAAGGCTCTGCCTGCAAAATTGCAAATTACATAAAGTGGTTTGCTTAGCGTTTGCTGGCTTTTTAGATTAAACCCACACTAACTTGGTTTACACAAGATAAAGCTATTAGTTCTTTTTTTGAGCATTACAAGTGCTTGTAATGCTCAGGTAATGCTTGGTCACTATGCTGATAGAAAGCATAAAGCTTTAAGAAAGGACACTATTGCAGACTGAGAAGAATGACCTAAATCACAGCTTTTGTATTTCTGGCAAGAACACAAAACACAGCTTAGCTAAAGAAACTCGAGTTTTTAGCTAAAGACGGCAAGGCAAGGTATTTTGCTAATCCATAGCGGCTGTTTAACTTATTGAATGACTGAGTTTTGACCAATGAGTCTAAAGAGAAGAAGGGACCGGAATAATCGACATTTGGTGTGTCTTAATAGGAATTCAAGGTAGTTCTTTTGATAACTCTAGTTATTGCGTTCAGGACGGCATAATCACGCTCTGGTCACGGCCTTTATTTTAGACTTTGAATATCAACTTGAAGCTTTAGGAAGGGCTTTATTTAAGACTGAAGGGAGTGCTAAGTGCTTAGCTAGATTTATAAGAATTACAAAAAGGGAAAGTCACGGGAATATAGATTAGGTTTTGCTCAACTTATTTAGGGAGAACGATATGAAAAATATAAGGATGTTTGGTTTATTTATTTTACTTGCTGCTTTTTTGGTGGCGTGCGGTACGACGGACTCTTCATCAGAGCCTACTACGC
>CAYGTA010000261.1:0-6863 GCA_964352605.1 uncultured bacterium
AACTCCAAGATCGCGTTTACTTTATTAATAAAGTAAACGGAAATAGTATTAGTATCAGACTAAAGAGCGTTATACCGCTTCCGTCTAAATAGTTGATTAATCGGAAGCGGTATTAAAGCAACTAGACTGAAAGGTGCTATGAAAATCTACCTCATAGTGCTAGCTGCTTTATCTAACTCAGCAAAAAGCTCTTGAGTTAAGTCAATCTGAAAGACTTCAGCAATAATTTGTGTCCAGCCATGCAAAAAGTAAATCCAGCCATCTTCAATATGCAAATCTTGCTCTTTCTCTTGTGCTTTAGCCTGATGGTAAAAATCAAGTGAACCCCTGTAATTAAGCTCCCAAACAAATGAGTTTTTAGGAAAAACAGCCTTAGCTGACAAAGGTGACCCCGGGCGATCTTTACCCATACCCGTAGCATTAATAACTAAAGATTGCTCAGCGATACTTGCAAGCAAGTTATCATTACTAGCAACATTAGCTGACAAAACATAATGAAAGTTCGTAGCTGTAGACAGCTTCTTATGTACAGACTCAATATGCTCGAGTCTTTCAGCGTTTATATCTACAATCGTTATGCTTTTTGGGGCATGCTCGAGTGTTGCTAGGTAAAGACTTATGGCGGTAGCTGCGCCCCCTGCACCAAAGCAGAGCAGTTCTGCGTTACTGTTTTGCCAGTGGTTTTTGGGCATGAAGGCTTGCAGTGCTAAGCCTGATGTGATGGGGTCTTTGGCATGCCCATATAAAACCCCCTTTTGTTTAGAGATACAAGAGATTTCTGCGCAAAGGGTTGCGTAATCATCTAGAAAGCCAAATTCGCCTTTAGTAGCGTTAAATAAGTCAAGCTTATGCGTGGTTACTAGCGCGCCTTTAGCTTGCTCATGCGTTTTTATGTGCGTAACAATGCGCTCATAAGCTTGACTTGGTGCGTTCAAGGGTGCGTCATAACCTACAATATCTGCACCCAAGCCCAAAATGTCAGACCATTTAGGAAAAACCTTCATGATACTCGAGCTTCCTGTTGTTACGCCTATAAAGTAAAGGCTTGGTTTTGTAGGAATAGTTAAACTCATGCGTTCCAATCTGTTAACTGCTCAAAGACAGGCTCTAAAGCGTTGTAGGCTTGGTTAAATAGTGGCATTAGGCTTTCGTATTTGGCTTTATGCTCGGGGTTGGGTTTTACACTACTTGCAACGCTGTTCATCTGTTCAGCTATTGAAAAATCTTTGTAAAGACCTATGCCTACACCCCCTGCTATGGCTGCGCCCATTGAGGTTGCTTCTTCAAGAATGCTTAGTCGCTGAACTTCTACACCATAAATATCTGCCATGATTTGATTCCAGAGTTTGCCTTTTGCTCCGCCCCCTATGACTCGCATAGCGTTAATGTTTACGCCTTGGCGTGTCATGGCATCCATAATGACTTTTAGATTCATAGTGACACCCTCTAAAACTGCGCGAATAAGGTCAGCCCTCTTATGGCGAATGTCCAAGCCAACAAACGCGCCACGTGCTTTTGCGTTCCATCGGGGGCTACGCTCACCCAACAAATAAGGCAAATATAAAAGCCCATTAGCACCTACCGTTGAACTTTCTGCTTGCTGATTCATGAGTTCATAAGTACTAATGTTTTGCTCTTTAGCAAGCTGCACTTCTAAAGGTGCAAGTTCCTGCCTTGCCCAAGCGTAAGAAGCACCTGCAGCCTGCATAGTGCCACAAGGGCTAAACATGTCAGGAATAAGATGCGCCCATGTAAAAGTGCGCTGATTAGGGTCATAAATAGGTTTTTTGGTAGCTAAGGCAATCCAACTAGAGGAGCCCAAATAATTATAAGCACTGCCTTCTTTTATGACACCAGCACCTGTAGCAGCGCAGCAGCCATCACCCCCGCCCAAAACAACAGGCGTTCCTGCCGCCAAACCAAGCTCATCTGCAATACTAGCAAGTACACCACCTGCCACATCAATAGAGCGTTTTAAATCAGGTAATTTAGAGCGATCTAGCTCACTAGCTGAAATGATCTTTTGTGACCAAACCCCAGCTTCTAAGTCATACAAATTCATGCCAGATGCGTCAGAGGGTTCTGTTACAAACGCACCCGTTAAACGCGCAATCATGGCATCTTTAGCATGAACAAACTTATGAGTTTGTTTATAAATCTCAGGCTGATGTTTTTTAATCCAGAGTATTTTACAAAGCGAATACGATGCACTCAAACGGTGACCACTAATACGGTAAACCTCATCACGAGAAATACGCTCAGCCAAAGCGTTTTCTTCTTGCACGGCACGCTGATCTGCCCAAATAATAGCCCTACGCAGCGGCCTAGCGTTTTTATCAAGCGCAACACAACCCATCATCTGACCACTAAACACAACACAAGCAATGTCATGCTTAGAAACACCAGAATTCAGTAACAACTGCTTGGTCGACAGACAAATAGCCTGCCACCAATCCTCAGGGTTTTGCTCAGCCCAGCCACTATGCTCAAAAAAAGTTTCATACTCACTCAAGCTACTCGCAATAAGCTGCCCCGCATCATCATAAAGAGAAGCCTTATTGCCCGTTGTACCTAAATCATGCGCCAAAACAAAACGCTTCACAAGACCCTAGCCAAAACTAACTTAATCATAAGCTAGCCTAGCCTTTTGTAAAACAAAAATTCAAGTGAGAGGAAGCACTTACTCAATTTAAAGCAGACTTAAGGTACAGAGTATTTTTCTTTTCAGAGCAAAGACAGCGCTTACACGATATAATCAAACAAACAGAAATAAATAATAAAAAGCAGCTCGAGTATCTCTAAAGCTGTATTCCTGAAAGAAGCAAAGGTGATAGTTATGAACACAAATCATATTCCTATGCAAGCAGTACCTGGTTACTACTCTAAAACCCAGGGTATTCAGATTGCCATTCAGACACATGATGATGCGAGTGATGAAGACTT
Organism: uncultured bacterium; assembly: GCA_964352605.1. Lineage (GTDB taxonomy): Bacteria > Deinococcota > Deinococci > Deinococcales > Trueperaceae > JAHEBB01. Next base: position 2,944 of record CAYGTA010000261.1, read on the forward strand.
GCAGTTCTTTGAGCAACTAGGTGTTGAGTGGGCCATGGTGGGCATTAGAAAGCAAGAGAATCACACAGCTGAGGTTTATAAAGCGTTAGTTAAGCGCTTTGCTAAACACAATATGAAGATTTATCGCATTACTAATTTAAGTGTGCATAATGTTCCTGAAATTACGCTTAATTTGCCGGGGCGAGATGAGAAAATTAATGAGTTCAAGCAGTTCATTAGAAATTTAAGTGAAGCAGGCATTAAGTACAACACTTACGCGCACATGGCGAACGGTATTTGGTCTTCAGAACCAACCCAAGGACGCGGTGGTATGCGCGCACGCCGACTAGACCTAAACAACGCCATTGGTTACTGGGGAGATAAGGTTTACAAGGGTGACTTAACCCATGGGCGCGTATACACCGAAGAAGAGTTGTGGGATAACTACAGCTACTTAATACGCGAGATTGCCCCTGTTGCTGAAGAAGCTGGCGTGCGCATAGGTATACACCCGGATGACCCGCCTGTTTACGCTCTAGGCGGCATTCCACGTTGCATATTTGGTAATTTTGAAGGTTACAAAAGAGCGATGGAAATAGCAGACAGTCCTAACATTGGCGTGTGCTTATGTGTAGGCTGCTGGCTTGAAGGGGGCGAAGCAGGCATGGGGAACAGCGTGACGGATGCCATTCATCATTTTGCTGCAAAGAATCAATTGTTTAAAGTCCACTTTCGAAATGTATCTAACGCCATGCCTGAACCATGGGTCGAAACGCTCATTGATAACGGTTATCAAGATATGTATGACGTTATGAAGGCCTTACGAGCAGTGAACTTTGATGGCTGCATCATTCCTGATCATATTCCTGCCATGCTGGGTGGACCAAGGGTAGGAACTGCCTATTCAATCGCTTATATGCGGGCACTTGTTCAAGCATCAAATAATGAAGCTAGCAGAGCTATTTAGCAGAGTCTTAGAAGCAAAATTACTAAAACACGTTTTTTGTTCTTCTCGTTACTTTATAGGGTTTCTATGACAAACTGCTTTGTATCAGCAAATGCGCTATTACTATTTGCCTAAGTCGCACGAGTCGTTTTATGACGCAACAAATCGTGGAAAAGCTATTGGGATGACAGCTGTTTAGGCTTCTCTGGGGCAGTAATTTGCTAATCTAAGTCATGCCTACTTTACTGCTTGCACATCGAGAAAGCGCTTTGGACCCGAATGTTATTAGCCAAATAAGAACTTTATGCCCTGACTATAAATTGCTTATAACAAAAGATGCTGAAGAAATGAAAGTGCATCTTAATGACATAGAAATAATAGTGGGTAACATTTCTGTTGCTTTGCTAAAAGATATGCCTAAGCTACGCTGGTTGCAGCAGTGGGGCGCAGGGGCTGACTGGCTTCAAAAACACCCTGAAGCCAAAGAAAAAGACTTTATTTTGACAAACGCTTCAGGGGTTCATCCTGTACAAATTACTGAACATGTCTTTGCTTTACTACTGGCTTTTGCGCGTCAGTTACCGCAAAGCTACGAAGCACAACAGCAAAACACTTGGAAGAAATTTAGCCATGCAGATGTTTTTGAGTTAGAAGGCAAAACCATGCTGATTGTTGGCGTGGGCGCTATAGGCGAGCGCATTGCAAAAGTAGCAACTGCCTTTGGTATGAACGTGGTTGGTGTAAAACGGCATGTCAAGCAAGCTATTGAAGGGGTTAACAGCCTTATTAGCCCAGATAACTTAGAGCAAGCATTACCTGAGGCCGATGTAGTGGTACTAACTGTTCCTTTAACGTCAGAAACCAAAAACCTAATTGCTAAAAAAGAACTCGAGCTTATGAAGTCAGATGCTTGTTTGATTAATATTGGGCGTGGTGGCACGATTGATGAGGATGCTTTGCTTGAAGTGCTTAATGAAGGGAAATTGCGTGGGGTTGGTTTGGATGTTTTTGAGCAGGAGCCTCTTGAGTCAGAGTCTGGCTTATGGAACGCTGATAGGGTGCTAATTTCGCCGCATTACTCAGGGCTTAGTCCTCGTTATGATGAGCGAGCCTTTAGTATTTTCTTTGAGAATTTAAAGCGTTACAAGGCGGGTGAAGCGCTCATGAATGTTGTTGATAAAACCTTAGGGTATTAATCTTTTAAAGCTTTTGGATTCGGAGTTAAGCTTGCCTTTCCGTCTTTTTCGACCATAATTTCAGCAAAGCCTTTTTCGATAATGCTGCCGTAATCATAGCCTGCATCTGCTGGGTAGACGGCCAAAAAGATAAAGGTTTTATTGCCGGTATTTATGGTTCTGTGACCCCAGTAAGGGGGTACATAAGCGCCTACGCCTGCAGTCATTTTTTGTGCGTTTACTTTGCCTTCGGGGGTTTGCATAAGCAAGTAGCCTTCGCCTTCTAAGCAGTAGTAAAGTTCAGCACGGTCACCTTTAGCATGATAATGCCCTTTGGTCATAAAGTACTCAGAACCTACTTTGCCAGGGTAAATGAGGGTGGTTGAGTAACCCAACTCGCCTTCATTGCTGCCACCATCATGAGCTAAAGAAACCTCATAAATAAGGGGGTTTTCTGAAACTAAGGCTTGCTCAGCTGTACTATCTGCATAAAGGCCTGCCATGTCAGACAAAAAGCGTTTTTGAACCAGCAAAGGATCTTTAAATTTACTTGTCCCAAGCTCGAGTGTTTTACTAAAGGGCGTCTGGTAGGTCATGTGTTCTCCTTATAAACGTGTGGGTTTACAATATTAGGGCAGGCTTCGTTTTTCATGATGCTGATTAGGTTCTGGCTAGCGATTAGGGCTACTTTATCGACGGCTTCTTGGGTGTGCGCACCAATATGGTCAGTTGCTATAAAAGTTTCAAGCTCGAGTAGGGGGTTATTGATGGGGGGTTCTTGGATGAAGGCGTCCATGGCTGGGCCTGCGATGTGACCTGATTTAAGGGCTTGATAGAGTGCTTTTTCGTCTACCAGTGCGCCTCTGGCGGTGTTTATAAGGTAACTGCCTTGTTTCATTTGTTTAAGGCGAGCTTCGTTAAGTAAAGTTTGGGTTTCTGGGCTTAAGGCGCAGTGTAAAGAGACAACATCGGAGTTTTGGAGTAGTTCATCTAGAGAGCAAAAGCTTGCTTCGTTAATGACTTGCGGATAACGGCTATAAATGATGACGTTCATACCTAAGGCGTTTGCTTTTTGGGCAACTAGTTTAGAAATATTACCAAAGCCAATAAGCCCAAGTGTTTTTTGAGATAGTTCCCAACCTTTAGGTCTAATAAAGTTATTTTGCTTTGAGGCAACGGCAACGTTGATAAGGCTACGTGATAGCGCAAAGATGTAAGCAAGCGTTAACTCAGCCACCGCAGCAGAATTACCACCCGCAGCTCGAGCTACAACAATGCCTTTCTCTGAGGCAGTTTTTACATCTACCGCGTCATAACCCACGCCAAAACGAGAGATAACTTTAAGCTTATTGGCATGCGCTAAGGCTGCTGCGTCACACTGATCTACCCCCAAAATAACGCCGTCTATACCAGGAAATAAAGCAGCTAAGTCAGTAGAGGAATAGGTATCGGTAGCTAATCTAAACACAAGTTCAAAGTCTTCAGCTTCTAGCAGGGCATGTGCTTCACCGTTTTTAGGAAACGCACGTGGCGTAATAAGGATTCTTTGTGGCATACCTCTTAATCATATAGCGTTTCTATGCCTTGTTGTGCCATTACAAGGCGTGTGACCTAGAGGACTAAAAAATGATGCTACTCAGCTCTAAGCTTTCATAGAAAGCAAAAGAACAGTAAGCTTTGTAATTCCTAACGTTCTTTTTTCTATAACGTGCGACAATAAGCAAAGTATGAGCGAACAACTGGATGTAACACTCGAGCATTGGTGGGGTGATTTAGAACCTACTGAGGGTGACATTACCTATTTAAAGATTGGCCCTAGT
>CAYGTA010000262.1:0-6863 GCA_964352605.1 uncultured bacterium
CTAAGCTATATGACAATTCACGCAAAACAAAAACAACAACTTGAAAGCTTCTTAAGAAAAAGCCTAAAAAGCCAAAATAAATTTGTACGCGCATGGGCCTACAGTGGTTTTTATGAGCTTGCCAGTCAACATAACGACTATCAAAAAGAAGCAACTAAGCTACTCAAATATGCCTCAGAAAACGAAGCTGCCTCAATTAAAGCTCGAGTGCGAAATATACGCATTAAACTAGGAGATGAAGATGTCTAAAGTTGTGAGTGTAAGCCTAAGTTCAAGTCATAGTTTTAGTAAAAAAACGCAAACAAGCATTCGTTTACTAAAAGGTTTAGGGGTTGAAGGTGACGCGCATATGGGCGAAACCGTGAAGCACCGCTCAAGAGTAAAAGCTGACCCAAGCCAAGCTAATTTAAGGCAAGTACATCTTATTCACTCAGAAATCTTTACTGAACTCAAACTAAAAGGATTTAGCGTAAGCGCAGGCGATGTTGGCGAAAACATAACAACTCAAGGTATAGATTTACTAGCGCTACCAAAAGGCACAAAGCTACGCATTAATGATGCTCTAATTGAAATAACAGGCTTGCGTAACCCCTGCTCGCAATTAGATACCTTTCAAGCTGGCCTTATGAAAGCCACACTAGATACTGATGAAAAAGGTAACTTAATTCGTAAAGCAGGCATTATGGGCATTGTGCTAGCAAGCGGTGAGGTTAGCGTTGATGATGACATAAACATTCACCTTCCACCGCAACCCCACCAAAAACTCGAGCGAGTCTAGTGCTGCTTCAAGTACTCACGAATAGTAAGAGCAACCGCAGCACCTTCACCCGCAGCAGAAGCCACTTGCTTGGTGCTACCCGCACGCACATCACCCGCAGCAAAAATACCCGGAATGTTGGTTTCAAGCATGCTTGGTTCACCAGACGCAAAAGCACTCAAATCAACATCCGTATGAATAAACTCATGACCCGTCATTAAAAAACCGTAGTTATCTAACGCCAAAGGACTATCCTTCAAAAACTTAGTATTAGGCTCGAGTCCTATAAAAATAAAGGCACCTGGTACGTTGAGTACGTTCGTTGTATTATCTTTACGGTTTCTTGTGTAAATGTTCTTTAGTTTGGATTTCTCGCCCTCAAACTTTTCAATAACGGTATTAAACTGAACATCAATGTTGTTATCTTCAAATAACTTGTCTTGCACAATCTGACTTGCGCTTAAGCTGTCACCACGAACCAATAGTGTGACATCACTTGCAAAACGCTTTAAGAACATAGCTTCTTCAACTGCGCTGTTACCGCCACCAACCACAACAACAGGTCGATTTTTGTAAAAAGGCCCATCACAGGTAGCGCAAAAGTGTACCCCTGCACCTAAAAAGTCATCTTCACCATCAACCCCAAGACTTTTGTACTTACTACCTGTCGCTATTAGTAAAGCACGGCAACTATACTCACTGCCATCTTCAGTGGTAACACAATGGTAATTATCTGGACTTTGAATACTATTTACACTTTGAGCCTGCAAAAACTCAACCCCAAAACGCTCTGCTTGAGCACGTAAACGCTTTGCAAACTCAGTACCTTCAATGCCTTCATGAAAGCCAGGTACATTGTCTAAATGCATAGTAGAGGCAGCTTGACCACCAATGGCAGCCCGCTCAATAATGAGCGTATCAATACCTTCACGTGTTGTGTAAATAGCTGAGGTTAAGCCAGCAGGCCCGCCGCCAATAATAATCAAATCATAATGACTACGTGACGCGGTGGTTTTAAGCTTAAGCTTTTTAGCTAACTCAGCATTACTAGGTGCACTCAACAGTGAGCCATCATCAAAGCTAAGGGTAGGGATGCGGCGTTTGCCATTGTTGGCTTTTATAACGAACGCTTCGCCTTCACTATCTTCTTCAATATCAACCCAGTTGTAAGGGATTTGATGCTCACCAAGAAACTGCTTACTACGATGACAATCAGGGCACCAGTACGCACCATAAAGTGTAATCTGTGGTTTATTTTCCATGTTACCTCCAAGAATTAATCAGAGTATATAAAACTAATCAGAGTAGTCTAAATTTCTTTTATCACAAAACCATAACTAGGCTTAAAAATTTGAGCTTTTGGGTTAACGCAGTATAGATAAAGGGCTAGCTTGCATGCGCTTTACATTTAGGCCGCGTTCACGGTCAAGCATTTCATCTACAATGGGTTTCGCTTCGTTTATCCAGTAGTCAGTTTCGTAAACAGCTGCGTAGAGTCTTTGGCAGTCTGCTTCACTTTCGAAACGTCTTATCCAAACATACTTATCTTCTTCTGTTATAAACCAGCTTCCTACAATCACCATGCCTTTAGATGCTTGGTAAGGAATAAGAACTTCATCCATCCATTTGACCCAGCGTTGCATTTGGTCTTTTTTAATGTAGTACTGGCGTAATTCAAAAAACATGTCTTCCTCTTTTCATTCATTTGCAGTTAATTAGTGCAGCCATAAGCTTTATGAGCAGGGCAATGAAATAAGCTTAACTTTTTTCTAACCCCTTTTGCCTAGACTCTTCATGAAAGCTTAACTTTGAGCTTAATTTTATGGAGGCAGTATGAAAAACATTTTAATTTTGTTCGCCCTTAGTGGTCTTCTTTTGGCAGCCTGCTCGAGTCCTAGTTCTAACGCAACACCCCAAACTGAGCTTACGCTTGCAGGTATTGTTGGGGGCACAGAAGGCACGCTTACTTTAAATGGTCAACATCTTAACTTAGCGCAAGCTAACATTCGTTTAGATGACGAAGCTGCTGGCATAGCAGCTGTCAAACCAGGTGTTGAGTTGAGTGCCAAAGGGTCTTCAAGCTCATCTGGTTTTGATTTGTCTAATGTTGAAGTAAACACTCGAGTTAAAGGGCAGCTTAGTCGTGTTGATGTGGCTGCTTCTGAGTTAGAGGCTGTGGGTGTAAAAGTTAAAGTGGATGCCTTAACGCGTTTACTTGAGCGTAGTTCAGATGGTAATTATACGGATATTACCTTAGCTGATTTGCAAGCAGGTGATTATCTTGAGATTTATGGTGTGCCAGATGCTAATGATGAGCTTATAGCAACACGTATTGAACTTAAAATTGAAGATAGTGTAACCAAAGTTGAAATTCGTATGCCCCTTAGAAATCTAGATGAAGCAAATCAGACGTTTAGTTATGGCTTAACAACTTATGTGGTTGATTATAGTTCAGCGGAGCTTCGTGGCAACTTAGTTGAAGGCAGTATTGTGCGACTAAGAGGTACAGTTTCAGCTAACAGCATAACGGCTGAGCGTGTACGTACTAAAGGTAGTGATGATAAAGGCGACTCGAGTGATTCTGAGGGTCGTTTTGAACTTAAAGGGCCTGTAACGAATTTAGATACAACAGCTAAGACCTTTAAGTTGCTTGATTATTTTGTTGATTATAGTTCAGCTAAGCTTGAGGGTAATCTGCAGGAGGGCTCTCAGGTTGAAGTTAAAGGTCAAATGAGTGGTTCAACACTTATCGCTTCTAAGGTTGAGACAAAACATGAGTCTCGTGGGTCTGGTTCAGCAGATGGTAAGCAAGAAGGCATTATTGACGCGTTAACTGAAACCACGATTACCGTTTCGGGTACACGTTTTTGGGTGGACGGTTCTACTAAGGTTGAGCGAAATGATAGGCATATTGCTTTTTCTGACTTGCAGCTTGGTGATTGGGTTGAACTTAAATTTAATAGTGCTAAGCAGAATGATGCTGGTTTAGCGTACGCTACGAAAATTGAAATTGAGTCAGCTGATTCTGATGATCAGAGTGACTCTAACGGTGAAGTAGAAATCATTAGTGTGATTAGTAATTTTGATGCAGCGCAGCAGAGCTTTAACTTGGGTAACACCGTTATAACCGTGACTAACGCAACAGAATATGAAGATGACGCTAATGATCGTGATTTAAGCAGTGCTGCGTTTTGGTCAGCTGATCGTACAGGGCAGCGCGTAAAGGTTGAAGGTCGTCTGAATGGTAACAGCTTAGAAGCTAGAGAAATTAAGCTTAGATAAAGTTAAAGCTTATTAACGTTTTACTAACCCTCGTTTACTAAACTCTTCATGGAAGGATGAGATGAGCTATGAGAATGAAATTAATCACAATGTTACTGATAAGTCTGCTTGCTGCTACTGCTTTTGCTAAAGATAATGACTACCCTGAAGCTAAAGGCTTTATAGAAGAACTAAATTATGAAAGCATGAGTGTTAGCGTAGCTGGGCAGCGTTTTTACGCAAACTCGAGTACCAAAGTAGAGCGTTTTGACACGCATATTAGCTTTGCAGATTTGCAAGTAGGTGATTATGTGGAGCTCGAGTATGACCCAACGCGTGTGAATAATGCGCTTAGTTACGCTGCTAAAATTGAAGTGGAGTCTGCTTCAAGTCGTTCTGGTAGGTCTTCAAGTAGCTCTAACTCTAGTAGTTCTTCGAGTAGCTCTAACTCTAGTTCTAATGCATCTGATGATTATGTTGAGCTTATAGGTAGAGTATCAAATGTTGATAAATCTGCTAGGCTTTTTAAGCTTGGTAATACTGTTATAAGTGCAGCAACGGTGTTTGAATATAAGAATCAAGCAGATAATTATATGACGGCTGATGCTTTTTGGTTACAGTTAGAAGAAGGTCAGTTGCTTAAAGTTGAGGGTGACTTTAATGCTAATATTTTTGAAGCACGTGAACTAAACTTTCGTTAAGGTAGGTACGTATTAACGTGCGCAGCTTTGACTGCGTACGTTAATACACTAAATTATGAATGTTCTTATTGTTGAAGATGAAGCCATACTTGGCGAAATGCTCTTAGCGAAACTTAGTTCAGAAGGCTATGAGGCACGCTGGGCCGATTCGTTAGAAGAAGCGTGGGTGCAGCTTGATCTTTTTGAACCCGATCTTATTGCCTTAGACATTATGCTGCCCGAAGGTGAAGATGCAGGGTTTGACTTCGCTAGGGCTTTACGTGACGCCAATATAAGCACGCCCATTTTATTTTTAAGTGCCCGTGACACCACTGAAGATCGCATAACGGGGCTTGATTTAGGAGGCGATGATTACCTAGTGAAACCTTACAGTCTTGATGAATTTATGGCCAGAGTAAGAGCTTTACTCCGTAGAGAATCAAAAGTAAAGCAATCACGACTCGAGCGTGCCTCTTTAATGATTGATTTTCATAAACGACAAGTAAGCTGGCAAGGTAAAGGTATTGATCTATCTAAACGAGAGTTTGCCTTACTCGAGCTTTTTGCGTTGCATCCTGAGCGTGTTTTTAATCCTGAAGAAATTCTTGAACGCATCTTTCCTGACACTGATACAGATAGGCGTTTGATTAGAGTTTACATTCATTACTTAAGACAAAAAGTGGCAAAAGAAGTCATAAAGACCGCTACGGGTGGCTACCGTTTAGGAGTTTAGTTTGAGTTTTAGCTGGCGTCTTTTTATTGGTATTACCACAGCAGTGCTTCTTACTGCCTTAGTGTATAGCTTTTTGGGTTACCTCAGCTTTCAGAGGTCTTTAGAAGGTAATCTTGAGGAGAGCTTTCAATCCTTTAAAACGGCAGCCAAATCGAGTTTAGATCTAACAGGTAGCAGACCCCTATTTATTCCTAATGACATGACCCAAACGGTTTTTGAAGAGTACAGCAGCTCTCGCTTTAGAGTGATTAACGCTCAAGGACTCAACTTAGAGTTCGGAGGTAGCTTTCCTGAAAATGCCGCAAGTTACCGCTTTGAAAGCTTGCCACTTGAAAATAACTATGCACTCGAGCTTGCCTTTTTTGATGAGGAAAATCGGGGTGCGCTTAGGTCTTATTTAAGAACCAGTTTTTATGCCTTACCTGCTGCTTTAGCTTTTGCGCTTATTGCTGCTTTTACCCTGCAACGTTTTTTGCTTCGCCCTTTAAAAGCTTTACGCTTAGCAACTACAGAACTGTCTCAACAAGCTATTCCTGAACCCATTCTTGTACCGCCAGGGCAAGATGACTTAAGTCAACTTGCGCTTAGTTTTAACCGCATGACACTATCTATGCAAGCTTTTATAGAGCGTGAGCGTGGCTTTACGCGTTACGCATCACATGAGTTAAGAACACCCCTAAGTAATTTGCAAGTACTTATTGATGGTTTAGAGCAAAACCTTAAACCCAAAGAGCAACTTATACCTCAACTCAAAGATAACGTGAAACGCATGGAGACTATTTTGACAGGTCTACTCACTTTGACTCGCTCACCAAACCTCAAACCAGAGCCTATTCTTTTAAATCAAATGATTGAACAAATTGCTCATGAATTAGATAAGCATAAAAGAATTAAACTCGAGTTTGCTGCTTCGCCTATTGTTTTGTCTGAAGATAATCTTTTAAGGCAAGTGCTTGTTAATTTGATTCAAAATGCGCTTAAGTTTAGTGCTAAAGAAGTGTGTGTTTGCGTTACTCAGTCTGCTGGTATTGCGTGTTTGAGTATTCGTGATTTTGGAGTGGGTGTTCCTGAGGAGAGTTTAGATAAATTGACAGAGCCGTTTTATCGTGTTGATAAACGTAAGCAAGGTTTGGGTTTGGGTTTGGCGTTGGTTCAGCATAGTGTTGATGCTATGAGGGGTTCCCTTAGCTTTCAAAATGCCCAGCCGGGCTTGCGGGTTTTGTTGTCGTTGCCTTTAGCGCATCTTGATGCTTTGTCTGATGAGAAAGAGGGGCAGTATGTTTAGACGCCTTTTGATGCTTTGTTTTATTTTCATATTTTGTATAGGGCATTCATTTGCTAAGCCTGTTTTGCCGTCCGTATCTGTCAATCCAATCTTTGCGAGTCAAGATCAAAGTAATGATGATAAAGACGATGATGATGACAATAAAGA
>CAYGTA010000263.1:0-6835 GCA_964352605.1 uncultured bacterium
GTTAAGTAAGATGAGTCATTAACCTAAGTCAACTATGCTGCCAATTATCAGGGTCATCATTATCATTGGGTGATAAGCCTAGTATTTCGCCTTCGGTTGTTACGCCCAGTCCAACAACGGTTCTGTTAGCGTAGGCAAAGTAACTAATAATTTGATTTACCTCGAGTATTTCACCGTCATCTAAGCCTGTTTCACGCAAGGCTTTAACAGCTTGCTCGCTTATTGTTTCAGGACTTTTAGTAAGCGCTTTGGCATAGTGCATAATGGCAAGGTCACGACCTTCAAATGCCTGTTCTGGCTTATCTGCTTCTATGGCTAAGCGTATGGTTTCTGACTTTGCATCATTGTTGATTAACCGCTTCATACCTGCAAAATGATGCTGGTAGCAGTACTCGCAGCCATTTAATTTACTTACATACGTGCCGGTTGCTTCAAGTAGCCATTTTGGCAAGGTGTTACGGCTATGGTGAAGTACATTCTTATAAATCGCCATGTGACCCTCGAGTGTATTAGGGCGCAAACTATGCACCTTCATAATGTTATCAATAAGACCTTCTGGTGATCTTATTTTCTCATAGATACTTTTGAGTTTTCCTTTAGCAGCTTCAAACGGAACATGTTTAATCCAGGCAATAGGCATAAAGCAAGTTTAACACTCGAGTAAGAGCTTAAAGCTTTGTATGCAGGTCATTTGTTTGGCTTTGCTGCCATTGCAAAACAAGCGCGTCAGCTAAACGTAGCGACATGAGTTTAGGGGGTAATAGGGGTTTTAGGGCCTCATGAGTACTAGCTTTCGCACCTAAAACCTCTTCTGCAGCTTCACCTAAGCCCCTTAAAAGCAGCAAATGATAAGGCTCGAGTTCTTTTATCAGGCTGCCTTTTAGGCTTTTGACTGCAGCTTTTATGTCGCCTTCATGAATGAGTGCATTTTGCTCAAGCCAGAGTAGCCATGCTTGTAAACCAAGGTCTCCTCTTTCAGTGCGACCCGTAGTTTTGACAAGGTTCTTTTGGGCTTCTCGGGTAGCTTTTAAGACCGCTTCGTAGTTTTGATTTCGGTACTGCGCAAATGCTAGGTAAGCAGCCGTTTCAGCTTTCTGGTACGCGTAAGGCGATAAACTTTGGGCTTGCTCCGCTAGACTCACTGCTTTTTCGGGCTTCGCCTCAAGCCAGCTTGCTACCAGTACACCCTGTCTGTAGAGGTCCAAATAATGTGTTTTTTGATCAGCTCGAGTTTCTATTTGGCTAATGATGTTACTTACAAGCTGTTGGGCGTGGCGTAGGTCTTTTGGGTTTATGGCGTTGTCAACAGTTTTTTCTAGGGGTCTACTGAAGGCTTGTTGGGTTGCTCTGCATCCGTAGGCTAAGGCTAGACGTAGGCTGCTTCTTAGTAGACGGTAGCTAGCATCTACTTTGTTTTCACGTTGGTAGCGTTCGAACACAGCTTGGTTTTCGCTGAGTGTGAAAATAGCTCTATCGAAGTCGGCTTTTGCGAGTAGGTAAAGGGCGTATTCATCTTTGAGTTTGGCGAGCCAGAAGTCTCTTTCTAAGCCTTTTATGCTGGTGTCTTCTCGTTGTAAGACGCTTAGCGCTGCTTGAAAGTCGTCATGGGCTTCTGCAAAGTTGGCTTGTTTACGGTGAAGGGTGCCTCGTCTGGCAAGGTAGCGTGTTTGTTCTTGAATGAGGGCTTCGCTACGGTATGAGCGTGATACGGCTTGGTCTAGCGCTGTTAAGGCTTGGTCAAATTTGCCAAGCTTCATTTGTATGTCGCCTATTTGAAAGGTGAGTCTGGCTTCTATCAGGTCGTCACCTGAGTGGCCTTCTCGAAATTCTTCGAGGGCTTCTTCTAATTGACCTTGGTCTTTGGCTATAAGGCCTGCCCAGACAGATGCTTTGGCGTGTACCAGTCTGCCAGCAGTATCGTTATTTGAGATGGTTTTGAGTAAGGGTTTGGCTTCGTTTTTGACGAGTTCAGCTGCCTTTTGTAGCTGACTGCGCCATCTGGCAATGCTTGCTTGTATGAGTTTGTATTCTGCTTCTAATATAGCGTCTTCTGAGCCTTGCCAGCCCTTAAGCAAGTTTTCAGCTTGTTCTATTTGGCCTTTTAAGACAGCACCTTCCGCGCGTTTTAATAGCGTCCAGGAACGAATGTCATTATCTTCTGATTCAGCAAGTACTTCAAAAGCTTTGATGGCATCAGGGTGATTAAAGCTACCTAAGCGCACAAAGTGTGAGGCGACTTGTCTGGCGATAGCTTCAAAGATTTGACCTTCTGTGAGTTCTTCTAAGGCAACTTGCCAAAGGCGTCTTAGTAATGACTGAGGAATGCTCCATTGGCGTAACCAGGCTTCTAAAGTAATCCAGTCTCTGGCTTCAAAAAGATGATACAAGTAACGGGCAGCTTTGTTAGTACTGGGTTCTTTGTTGGCGTCTTTTTGATAATAGGCAGCAGCTTTTAGGTTTAGGTTTTTGTAGGCTTCGCTTGCTTCTTGCTCGAAATCTTGTCTTAGCTGACGGGCAAGCTGTCTTGAGAAGCAACGGTACATGTCTTCTTGACCGGGTATAGGGTCAAGAAAGGATTGCTCTATTAGGTTTATGTCATCTTGAGGTCTTAGTTGCTGCCGAATAGTTTGCAGGGCATGTTTTGAGAAACTCGGATACTCGGGTAGTGACAAGACAGCTAGGGCTGACAAGAAGTCTCTTAAATGAGGGTCACCTGCCGTTTTGTAAAGTTGGCTCAATTGCTTGACGTGTTCTTGATTATCTTCTAGGCGCGCAGTTGGAGAGGCCTCACGAATTTCTGCCAATAAAGTAAGGGTGCGTAACTCTTCGTAAGAGCGACCTGCTCGCTGCACAATGGCTTCTTGCTGGTGGCTACCAAGTTTGGGTAAGCGCAGTTTAACAAAGCGTCTGGCTTCTACGGTGGTGGGTGGGCTTAGCTTAATAATTTCTTCAAACTCACCCATTTGGCTGAGCGACCGTGGGGTTAACCCCACAGTACTGACTAAGAGTGCCAAATGAGGCAGTTTGCTTAAGGGTTCTATTAAAGATATCCAAAGCCATTCTGCAGCATTAACTCTAGGTACATCTAGGGTATTGAGTCTTAAGGCTGAGTTCGCTAAGTGATCTATCTCTGATACACCTTGCGATATATGAATCATGACAACCATAGATTGGCCTTGCTGTTTTATAGCATCAAGAATGAGTCTGGCTATATCAGCTTGCGCATCTGCCTGAACAGCATATGCGCCTGAAAGCCCCGTTTTAAGGAGTTTACTTTCAAAGTGATCTTCACTGACACCCAGTGCAAAAGCAATTTTACTTAAGGACGCAACAAGATCATCACTACTAAATTCAAAGCGGTAAACTTTTTCTACTGCTTTAGGTGGCATTTCTAGGGCTTGTTGAATGTAATCTAAAAGTAAGGTTTTGCCTGAACCCGGTCTACCTGTTATAAGAAGTTTAGGGTAGTTGTTGGCGCGCATGTTGCTTAAAAAGCTACTGTAGGCTCTTCTTTTTTCGCGTCCTAAAAGATGCGCAATTTCTTGTTCTGTATTTAGACTCGTTGAAAATAGCACTTCGAGTTCTGGCACTTGTAAAGGTTGATTACTGTGTTTTTGCCAGAGTTCTTTAATGGTTTCGTAAAGGGCACGCTTGTCAACAAGTTTGCCTTTGTCTCTATAAATAATGTTTCTAACAACATTTGGGTTTGCGCCTTTAAGCTCCATTTGTTTACGAAGCCAGTTAATACTGCCCAGTACACCATCGTTATCTCGCTTGTTTCCAATGATGACTCTTATGTCTTCAAAAACTTTACGCCAAGGGCTTTCTGCATCTATAGCCATAGTTAAGATACATTGTACCCAAAAAAAAGTATACAAGTACACAGCTTTTTGAACTTGACAACTAATCTATTTTAATTATCCCTTTTTTAAAGCCGCACAAGTAATGAAATGAGGTATCTTAAAAACTCGAGTTTTTGCACAAATCCACTTGATTAAATAGCATAAATACCTTATAATTTAAGGTATGAGCATTCAAGTATTAAACCATGACTATTACCTAGAACAACTCCAAACCATCCACGCACTAAGAGACACACTTGAATTACCCATAAATGACTACCGTCAGCTACTCGAGCGCCTCACAGGTTCAACAAGCGCACGCTACATGACCAGCGAACAACGTGATCATGTCATTACTTTTCTCAAAGTTCATAAAGCTCTTGATGAAGCCATTGCCTACGCTGAAGAAGCTCGAGCTACCTTAAATGAAAGTTACACGCAAAACCCAAATAGCTGCATGCAAAAAACCATTCGTTTAGATGGCAAGTTTGAAGCTAGCATGCATGCCAGCATAGAAGACATCATTATGACCATGCGCACCATTCATGGGCCTGACGTTAAACTTACAGGCATTCAAGAAACACGTAGGGGTAATAAAACCCTGCTCAATTTAGCGTTTGAACGACCTGCTATCCTGTTGTTAGCAAGCTAATACATCACCGTTTTAGAAAAATTTACAGCGTTTACTTAGTAGCCTTGTTTAAATTTGCTTTACTTCTTTCACTATTCGAATGAATCGAAATGCAAACAAGCATAAAATAGTTAATCTAGCTCTTTCAGCAAACAGCTTAAACTAGCCTGTGCAAAGGTTTAGCTACAGCATTTTAATACTTCTAAGCTTAGCCATAATCAGCTTAGCGCTGATACTTGTCTTACCCCCCTCTACCTTTCGTGCTACGCCCACAGGTAATGCAAATGATGCTGAAGCGCTCATCATTATGGGCTTTGGTTTTGAGAGAGATGCCAGTGGCAACATGATTGCTGGTCAAGCTAACAGTTTTTTACTAGACTGGTCACTTGCCAATTACCCAAACATTAAACTCATGTTTGTACAAGAAGGCATCTGGTTAGACCAATGCCAAGCTAGCCAAAACCAGTGTTTTATTAACGATGTGCGCTTAAGACGCATTGACAAACATAATGACAGCCTAGATTTAAGAACCATGGATATAGCTGTTTGCTCAATCAAACGCATGCAAGCATTTAACATCAAAAAAGCCGTATTGGTTGCACATGACGCACAACTCTGGCGAACCCAAAACAATATAGAACGCGCTAAAAAACCCCTCTGCCCAGACTGCAGCTTTGTTGTTGCCAATGTACCCGACACGCCCTACCCCAATAATTCAGAGCAATGGCGTAACCGCTTTGAGTGGACCTACCGACTTATAGACTTAGCAGCTCGAGTGCGCTACCATTCTTGGCTTTACCAAAGTATTCCTGAAAACTGCTTATCGCCCATGCCTGATAGTGAATAAAAAAAGCCACCGCAGAGGTGGCTTGAATTTAAAACTAAAGCGCTGTAAAGAAGATGCAGTATGACGCATAAGAAGACGTAAGAAGAAGTCAGCGCTTAAGTATTAGTTTACGCATTCACCCTAACAAAAAACTGATTCGTCAAAAAGCTATGAAATCTTTACCTTCAAGCCCCTTTTATGAAACTTTCATTAAGCTCACTCGAGCTTTTTAAGTTCTATTTCTAAAGCTGCTCTTGAAAGTTCCCCTACATGTCTTTTACTAAGCTCACCCTCAGCATCAAAAAACAAGGTGGTTGGCGTACCCTTAATGCGCAACAAATTACCCACAGCACCAGTTCTATCAAGCAAAACATTTTCAAGCTCGAGCTTTTGTTCTGTTAAATAGGCTTGCACGGTAGCAGCAGATTCTTGTTGATCTAAAAATAAAAAGTTTATGCTTTGGTGATCATTTTGAGCGCGTTCCAACATAGGCATTTCTCGTTTGCAAGGGCCGCACCATGTTGCCCATACATTTAACACAACTGGCCCCTCTAAAACGTTTGTTTCTAACGTTTCACCTGTTAGGGTTTCTAGACTTAGTTCAGGTAAAGAGCTAACGGCAGGAACCTGACTTGCAGAAAAACCAAGCAAGGCAACCCAAGTTACAAAGGCTGCCGTAACAGGCTTAACAATTGTCTTTAAGTTTGAAACATCTTTACGGTAAAACCAAGCACTGTAAACCGCTGCGCCAAACAGCCCTGCAAGATTCGAAAAACCACCCTGCCAAAAATACAAAGCGCTTAAAGGGCGCTCTGCAAAACTAGCAAGATTAGCTAAAACAAAGCCTACTCGAGCGCTTAGCAGCGCTATTAATATAACGTTACTGGCCCAGTTACTTAAGTCTTTAGCGCCTTTTCGACTAAAGATTTCTGCAACTATTACAAGTACCGCAAAAGTTACGGCTATAGTGAAGCGTTCAAAAGATAATACAACGGGGCCTAGGCTGATAGCGTCCATAGCTTAGTTTAAAGCTAGCTTGTTCTTTTTAAAGTTAAGCTCTACGCGTTTAAAGGCGTACTTCTTACATTTGTGTTTAAACTGCCTGTAACCTTAGCCTGTAATCACAAGGCATCATGTCAACATATAGCCCTTGTAAGAATTCTGTCAGCAGCTATCTATACACTAGATACTAAGCGTTAGTCCCAACTAACTTAAATCGAAACCTAAACATCTTCCACTTCACTTTCTAAGGAGGCTTTCGATGCAACAACAAGCTACCCTCATTATGGAATCCCGTGGTCTTGCACCACAAGTTCGCAGTTTCCACTTCACCGACCTCTGGTCTAGACTCTACAAAACAGAAGACTACTTCTTAGACATTACTTGCAAACCAGAAGGCGATGTCTCACAACTAACTGGACAAGTTATGCTCAGCAGCGGTCTAGAACCACAAGAAGAAGCCTTTATTGTTCTTTACCAGCAAAACAAAGAAATTGCTCAATCAAACCTAGATGCCTTTGGTCAATTTAGACTCAA
>CAYGTA010000264.1:0-6827 GCA_964352605.1 uncultured bacterium
AACTGCTTGAGCAAGGTTACTCCAAACAAAAGATTGCTAATCAGTTAGGGCTTAGCCTTAATACCACCAAGAAATATATCCGCCAACTCGAGCACGTTTAAATTCATCCTCTATAAACTGCATAGCTTAGCTAGTAAGGAGTAAACCCATGACGTTTAGCCTGAAGCTTGAAGTGACCGATACCCTAAATACATCTGAAGTCCAGACCATTGATCTCGTTGACATTGAAAGATCAGAGCTAAAGCCTGAAACTCTAGGGCTAATGCTTGAGGAAAGCAAAACGCTTTTAGAACAGCTGCAGCAAGTCATCATTGAGCAACAAATTGACAGCTATCTCCAAGAAGCCAGAGCTTGCGCTGACTGTGGCAATAAGAGAAAGCTCAAAGATAATGGCAGTGCTATGTTCAATACTTTATTTGGAAAACTGGAGGTTAACAGCCCAAGGTGGCATCATTGTAGCTGTGAGAAGACCACAACAAAAACGTTTAGACCTCTAGCCCAGTTATTGCCTGAACGCAGGACGCCTGAGCTGCTCTATCTGGAAAGTAAATGGGGCTCTTTGATCTCTTATGGAATGACGGCTAAATTACTTAAGGATGTCCTACCTTTAGATGACAAACTGAGTGGTGTTGCCATTCGCAACACCGTTCACAAAGTAGCTGCTAAAGCAGATATCAATCTAGGTGAAGAAAAAGTCTTCTTTATGGAGGGTTGCCAGAGAGATTGGGCTAATTTACCTATTCCCGATGGACCTTTAACGGTTGGGCTAGATGGCGGCTTTCTTCGTTCAACGCAAAAGGGTAAATTCTTTGAGGTTATTGCCGGTAAAAGCATGCTTTCTTTTAAGCGTGATGCTTCTTCCTCGTTGCTTCAATCTGTAGAATCCAATGAGCCTGAAAGTAGTAAGTGTTTTGGGTTTATCCACACCTATGACGATAAAGCCAAAAGGCGTTTGTACGAAACGCTTAAAGCGCAAGGAATGCAAGACAATCAGCAGATTACCTTTCTTTCTGATGGTGGCGAGAGTCTACGAGGCTTACAAAAATACTTAAATCCTGAAGCTGAGCATGTGCTTGACTGGTTTCATATTACTATGCGAATGACCGTGCTTAAACAAACTGCTAAGGGGTTACCTAGCCTAGTTGAAGACGATTATGAGGGATGCGAGTCAAAAGAAGATATTCAAGCTAAGATTGAAAGCATCAAGCATTATCTCTGGCATGGCAATGCCTATAAGGCCTTACAGATGATTCAGGGGCTTGAGTACACACTCTACGATCTGGTGGAAACTCTGAAAAAGCCAGCGAAATCCGTGAAGAATCTTTATAAGTATGTAGGTGAGCTCTACACCTATATCAGGAACAATACGCATTACATCCGCAATTACGGTGAGCGATACCGAAATGGTGAGCGAATCTCAACGGGGTTTGTGGAATCCACCATCAACCAGGTTGTTAGCAAACGTTTTAGCAAGAAGCAGCAGATGCGCTGGACGAAGCGAGGGGCTCATCTTCTGCTTCAAACTCGAACCAGAGTTTTGAATGATGAGCTAGCTGATACTTTCAAGGAGTGGTATCCACACTTCAGGATTGTGGATGCTGAGTTGCCAATGGCTGCTTGACCCCCGGATTTTTAGCGGTCTCCAACTCGTCTTGTATATCGATCAGGGATTCTTGGTGCTCCCGACACATAACGAAACAGCTATTGCCGAAACTTACCGAAAGTACTTGGCAAAGCGGCTTGGGTATCCTATCGACAAGCGAGCATGGCAGACACAGCTTGACCTTTGTTTCTTGGGAGAATTCATGCGGCGGAGCAAATGGGTTTTGGAGTCAGCAAGCCGCGCAGCTGACTCAGGACAAAGGCAAAAGCTTCAGGAGAGGTTATTGCGGTGGTCACATGTGGTTCGACGTGGTTCAGCACTGCTCTGAAGGCATACGACGCACTTCTTACTTAACCCGTAAGTAGCTAGGTGAAGGTCACAGACTTTTAAAGTAATTTTTACACTAGGCTAGATCAGGATCAAATTCAATCTCACCTTCAAGTTTACGCTCCAGGTATTCATCAGAAAAATCGATAACCAATTCAACCCACATGGGATAATGATCTGACATCTCATGTGTTCGCCAGAAGGTCTTATAATATTGTGATGGATCAGCTCTAGGAGTCCCCTTCGATGTTGTTGTGTATGCTTCACCCATAGCTTTTACATAAGTTTGTTCATCTTCATCTCTATAAACATAATCAAAGAATTTAAATACACCACTCTTCTCAGTCCAATTTAAACGCTCATCTTGAATTTTAAACGCGATTTGATCGTATTGCCTATTTTGCTTTGCATTACTAGTAAATTCTGTAAGTGTTTCAGGCACAATAAACCCCTCATCGGTAAGGCGTTTGAAGGTATCATCTCCAACATCGAAGATATTAAAGTCGCCAAGCAGAATAACGTTTTGAGACCAAGTCGTTTTTCGTTCAGTAAGCTCTCGAAAAAACTTTGCTACTTTTTCTATTTCTTCAACCCGATTAGCTGGAGTTGCTTGACTGGCACCCCAAAGAATATGTACCGAGGCAAGCATAAAGCGAGACCAGCCTGCCTTGAACCCACATAAAAAAGGGGTGCGCCAGAATTGCTCAGCATTAACCTTTTTCTTTTTACCATCTTCAACAACTTCGATGGGAGGCAATACAGCCTCCCCTGCAACACCGCCAAAAGAAATTTTTCTAGAATCGTATAGAAAAGTCATACGTTCATGATTTCCCCTGTCTCCGACCGTTACATCAGTTGTAAGATATTTCCAATAACCACCGAGAACTTTAATGAGCCGTTTTAGTCCCTTCAAATCTTCATAAACTTCTTGGACGGCCACAATATCGAACTTAGAAACGATTTCAGCAATATAGTAAATGGCTTCATCAGAACGCTCTCCAAAGGTAGGTTTATCAAAATCACGTATGTTCCAAGTAGCAAGAAGCAGCCTGTCATCTACGGTCTTAACAGGTATTTGTTCCCTTAAGGCTTTTTTAAGAATACGCAGGTTTTGAGCGGTTCGTCTTCCTTCGCGAGTTTTAGAATTGATTCCTTGGTAAAAAGGCATTTTTATCTCCAATTTTTTGCATGCACTAGAGGGCGATTAAAAAAACTATTTTGAATAAATCTAAACGGTGCATTTTACTAATTCAGATTTTGCTGCCCTGGAATTCCTTGCTGAGGGACTATTTGAGGTAGATCCCGCCAATTTTGGGGTAAATCATTGCGAGGTATTAGTAGATCGCCTCTGTTTTCAATTCCTGAGTTAATCTCATTTTGAATAATGTCTCTGAGTACGCTATTTTCATTGATTATTTCACTTTGAATATAAGTTTCTATCAGGGTATTAAGTTCATTTTGCGGAATACTAAGCTCAGGTTGAAATAGATCAAATTCGTTTCTTAGGTCATTTAAATTCTCTAATATACTAGGGCCTTGTTCAGGAAAAAGTTGACCTAAGCGTTCTTCTATTTCAGCAATCGACAGCAAAACTCCAGGTGTACCTTCTACGCCCCCAGCATTTGTAGGAATAACTGGAGTACTAGCCGCAACACCTGCACCCACAACATCAGATAACGCCGAGGGTCTAATTGGTCGATAAGTAGGCACATTTGATTCTGAGTCTTTTTGTTTCTGCCACTCCTCCCACTGAATCAGATAAAGTGCTTTTA
The DNA here is from genome assembly GCA_964352605.1 of uncultured bacterium. Taxonomy (GTDB): domain Bacteria; phylum Deinococcota; class Deinococci; order Deinococcales; family Trueperaceae; genus JAHEBB01. The sequence goes on from CAYGTA010000264.1 coordinate 3,703, forward strand.
CATCTTCTTCTTTATAGCCTGAATCCAGTAGCTCTTTTTGCAGCAATATCCAGTCATAGGCTGCACTTGCAAAATAAGGTTGCTTATCATCGTCCCAAGGAAAGGCGCTTGGTTCTTCTTTTTCAGGATTCCATTGCTCATAAGCTAGTTCATATAAAGTTGCTATTTCAGTATCATCAAACCCATAAGCATCCAAGCTTCTTTGAAGAGAAAGCCAGGCAATAGCTTCAGCAAGATTTGGAGGGGCTTCAAGATTAGAATTTTCCACTTCCCAGATCAAGCTTTTAAAGTTTTCAGGATAGAATTGTGCAAAGGTGCCATTTAAGCGTAACTGAGCACCCACTAGAGTACCCAGGAAATAGAACACACTAAATACAATTAACGCAATGCCAACATCTCGAGCAGCTTCACTAAAGCTTCGTTTAGCCTGTTCATCAGCTTGCTTCAAAATTTTTGCTAGATCACCAGCAGTTGAAATTTTTTCTATAGCTTTTGTTACAGCATCTGAATTACCTGTACGTTGCAACAAAGCAAAGCCTGTAGCCACCAAACCAAAAACAACTGGTATAGCAGCCCCAACAACAGGCGTTGACGAAGCACCTACCATATATCCAATAAGGAGACCGACAACTGCTAAACCTAGAAACAAGATAACTAGGTGCCCCGTTTTTCGCTCCATTCCCCCACTACCAGCTTTCGACATGACTCTCCCTTCTGCACAATGCCTCTGAACGATTTATAAGATGTAACAAATTGTTATCTCATCATAAGTGATTTTACTAAAGACTGCAAAATACGCACCATAGCGTCCTTTATGATGTGTTAAATATAATGTTAGATTTTTCTCGATTTATTAAGATCAAAGACAAGGCATTAGTTGAATGATTTTTTTGACTTTTTTAGGAAACAGAGTTATTTTTGAAAGCCTAAATATATTACTAGTGATATTTTAAAAAGATTTTAGAGGAGGTCGAAATTAGCGGAGTCAATTTTAAGATTTAAAATTTTCACGGGGGGATATACGGTGTAAGACATTTTAACCTAAAGATCAAAAATCTGTTTAGAAGGAGTGAGCATGAGTGCTTTTGACTTTATTACGTTTGACCAAGGCATCGAAAGAATAAAGAAGGTTTTAGACAACAGAGGATTAGGGAGCGTTGAATCGAAGGTTTTTACCTCACGTGATCCCGATTTTCGCGAAGCAACCCAAAGTCTAAAAGTTGAGAAGATGCCTGAGGGATTTACCAAATGGCAATTGCCTTTCTATTTTGAAGGTGGGCCTGGCTCTCAGTTCTTTTTGACCGTCGCGACACCTGGTGCCGTTGTTGAAGAGCATACCCATGAAGAAGGTCATGGCGTACGCTTTATTACAAGTGGTTCAATCATTTATAAAAATCAAGAACTAACAGCGGGAGATTGGATGTTTATTCCACAAGGTGCACCTTACGAGTTCAAAGTTGGAGAAATGGGTGCGGTTATGTGCTACTGCTATCAATGTACCTGTATTCCCAGATAGTTACTGCACTTTTAATTATTAATGGCGACTCAACCTGAAAGTGATAAAATGAAGACAGCTATCGCGGCAATTACTGCTATTCTTGCAACAGCAGCTATATTTATTGGCATTTATTATTTTTACATACTTCCAAATCAACCTGACGTAGATTTTTTGGATGAAGAGATCAATCCGAATATAAACGTTCTAGAAATTTTAGGAACGAACGATGGAGGAGAAAGAATAATAACGCCGACTACTGGGCAAGCAGAAAACTTACTTGGGTACATCGGAATGATACTGATGATTGATGAAAATGAACCTGGTGCATTCCAATGGATAGGAGATTTTCGTCCTCCAAGAGATGAAATAGAAATTGTACCACTAGATGAAAAACTTTATGAAGGTATCATTACTAGTAATGTTTCTGTAGGAGGCGAATTTACAGCTTTTACAGGTAGCTTTGGTAGCGAGGATGTGGCTGAGCTAAGTATCCAAAATTCCCTCGCCTTACAACACAGGGACAACACCCTTATTCCTTGGCAAGAATTGAGAGGAGTACCTAGAGATTCAGGGAAAATGTACTGGTATGTTGATAGTGCAATATTAACTATTGTAAATTATCGGAAATTTCAAAAGGTTGAAGCTCGATCATCTGTCTCTGGAGTAGCATTCGGTGCAAATGGAAATATATATGCATCGGTGGAAGGCTTTAGTAGTGACAGAAAACTGAAATTAAGACTAATGGCTTTAAACCCATTACGGCCCTTTGAAGGAACGGCCATTAATCCACCCCAAGACATTATTGATATTCTTAGAAAACCTCTAATTGAAAATTTAATCGAAGCAAATACACTTGTTGAATATTTGAGAGAGCAATCTGAGCAACTACCTTTAGACCTTCAAAATATTCAAGATAATCTTGATTTAGATAATGGTTTAGGGCAGATCCCTGATAGTAATAATATTGATTGGGACGTTAAGTTAAACAACGTCCCAATTTTTTATCAGACAAAGAAGAATGACTGTTGGGCAGTGGTAACATCCATGCTGCTTGCAGCGAAAACTGGTATTTCAGGCGAAACAGAAGACATTATAAATATTTTAGGAGAAGAATGGTTAGATCTTTATTTATCCGATACAGGTTTATTAGATAATCAGAAAGAACGTTTCCTTAATGAATCTGGTTTTTCTTTTGACTATGGAATGAGTTATTTTCCTCGAGGTATAGCAAACCTACTAAGTGATTTTGGGCCTATCTGGTTTACGGTAGGCTTAGATTCAGCGTTTAACAAACACGCTAGTATAGTGACGGGAATATCCAATGAAATGCCAAACGGAGCAATTTACATTTCTTATATTGATCCATTTTATGGTCAAGAATATATCGAAACCTATGTTTCATTTATGCAAAGATATGAATACCCAGCAGAGCTCATGAATGACATTTTATGGGGTGAAATAAGCAGTGATGACTACATTCCTGTTCATGTGTCTTACCTAAACTAATATCATCATATTTAGAATAAACAATTCTTAGTTTCTTTTACAAATTCATAGGCGAAGTAAATATCAGGTGGATTCTTCGCTTTTCAGAGCTCTATATTTTAAAACCATAAAGGCCTTAATT
>CAYGTA010000265.1:0-6826 GCA_964352605.1 uncultured bacterium
GCTAAGGTATTAAACATAGCAGGATGAGGCTTTTCTTAGAAGTCTCATTCATTTTTGTATATGCTTGCAAGTAATGAAACGACTAATCTTTTTAGCACCTCTATTATTTGCAGCTTGTTCCTTTGCACCTCTGAGCATAGATGTGCCTGACTTCTTCATAGCTTCAGGCTCGAGTGCGTCTATGGTTTGTTATTCAAAAGTGACTGAATCTATTGATGTTCAGTTTACGAGTGTTAGTTATGAAGCTACTACGCTTTATGACCCGGGTACTGGTTTGGGTGATAACAGTGAAATTCAACTTGAAATGTATGGCCGTGAGAGTGACCCTGACCCAAGCTCGAGTTTGGCTGTGAAGTGTGTTTCGGTTTCTTCTGCAGATACGCTATTGTCTGATGTGCCTTTAACTTTGCAGCAGAATGTGTCTAAGCGTGTGTCTGTTGGGGGTAGTGAGTTAGCGCGTTTGGTGACGAGAAGTGAGTACTGGTTGGGTGGCTCTTTAGATGATGGTACGCCGTTTAGTTTGCCTGGGCGTATTGATTTTACGGAGGGTTCTGTTAAAGCGTTTTTTTGATTTGAAGGAAAAATAAAAGTGGCTAGGTGTTTTTGCAGCTAGCCACTTTTTGAGTGGATTGATACCATTTCCGTTTAGTTCCTTAAAGAACTAAACACGGTCTTGGTATGACTTAGTTTATTTGGCCTGAAAAGAGTCTGGTTTTGGCGTAAATTTGGGCTACGCCCAAAACATCTAGCGTTACTCTGCCGTCCATTGCGTAATTGGTTGTTTGCCCTGCAATGAGCCCGGTAACATCTTCTATGATGGCTATGCCGTTTTCTAGTGGCACAATTATGTCTAGCGGTACGGTGCTTCGACCTTGCGCAGCTAGGTTCACGCCATCACTAAAGCTACTGGTTACAGCAAGCTTGCTATTTAACAAGAAATCAAAATCTACTCTTGTTATGGCTGCCTCAAAATTATTTGGGTTATAGATTTCTAGGGGTACTCTAAAGACTATTTGCCCTGAACTTATGAGTGGAATGGGTAACTCTACACTAATGAGCTCTAGTTCCCCACGAATGGTAAATTCAGGGGCTGCAACTACGGTTTGTAAGGCAGGAACGCAGCTTATTAATAAAGCATTGAGAATTACGAATAAAATGAAGGCTTTGGTTTTCATGATGCTCCTTAAAAAAGAAGCTCGAGTTTTTTTAGCTCGAGCTTTTGTTTGGTTTGGGGGTTTCTAGGCGGCTTCTTGCTTTAGGGCTTCTAGTATGTCGTCGTAAAGTTCGTGTTGATCGTAGTTACCATTGGCGAGATCTGCTATGAGTTCTATGAGTTCTTCTGCTTCGAAGTCTTCTTGTTCTAACCATTGGGCTATGTGCTCGAAGCTTAGTTTGGGTTGGTTTGCTATAGGCATGGTGGGTTCCTTTTCTTTTTTGCTAAGCATTTGGATATTAAGTATTGGTTTTGCCTTTGGGGTGCTTTGTGAATTTTCTCCTCGGGGTTGAGGTAAAGCTTGCCTTAATTTTTATTGGCATCTTTTTATCAACCTTGTCTTAGAGTATCTAAAGCTTGAATTAGAGTGTTGTGAAATAATCTGCCTTTGTGTGTCTACTGCGCTCTTAAGGGCAGTTTAAAGGAGCAGTTTCAATCAAAGAAACTGCTCCTTTTTATGTGAATTTAGGCTATGGTGATGGGTGTAATCTCTAGCGTTCTAGCTTTCACATTGTCTTTTAGGTGCTCTAAAAATGCTTGGCTTGCGATTGCGTTTTGATTGGGTTCTTTGCGACTTCTGAAAGAAATTTGTTGGTTTTCTTCTTCTTTGTCACCAACAATGACAATGTAGGGTACTTTGTAGAGTTCAGCGTCACGTACTTTTGCGTTCATGCGTTCACTACGACTATCTATTTCTGAACGTAAGCCAGCTTCTTCAAAGGCGTCTTGTAGCTTGTAGCAGTAATCTACATGTCTGTCAGCTATGGGTACAAGTCTGATTTGCTCTGGAGCTAACCACAGGGGAAAGTCACCTGCAAATTGCTCTATTAAAAAGCCAATTAAACGCTCGTGAGTGCTTAAGGGTGCACGGTGCAAGCATAAAGGTGTTTGCTTTTCATTATTTTCGTCTGTGTATTCTAGGTCGAAGCGTTTAGGTACTGCAAAGTCAACTTGGTTGGTAGCTAAACTAAATTCTCTACCAATGACACTTTTTACCTGCACATCTATTTTGGGGCCGTAAAAGGCAGCTTCATCTTCAACTTCTACAAATGGCACCCCCCCACGTATCATGGCGTTTCTAACCATTTCTTCTGTTTTAATCCAAAGGGGTTCGTTATCAACGTATTTTTTGCCAAGGCCTTCTTTGCTGTGCTTACTTAGGCGCATTTCGTAATCGCTAATGCCAAAAATCTTGAAGTACTCTAAGTACATTTTTACGACTGCCATGAATTCTTCTTCAAATTGGTTTTCTGTGCAATATATGTGTGCGTCATTCATTTGCATGCTGCGTACACGCATTAGGCCCATAAGGGCACCTGAGTCTTCGTAACGGTAACAAGTACCGTACTCAGCGAGCCTTACTGGCATATCGCGATAGCTTTTAGGCCGCGCGGCAAAGATTTTATGGTGAAAAGGGCAGTTCATGGGTTTCATGAAGTACCTTGTGTTATCGAGCTCCATGGGTGGGTACATGTCTTCTTCGTAATAAGGAAGATGTCCACTGCGTAAGAAAAGCTGTTCTTTACTTAAGTGAGGGCTTTTCACACGCTTGTAGCCGGCCTTGTTTTCCATTTCTTTAGCAAGCTTTTCGATTTCTTCAATCATAATAGCGCCACGGGGTAACCAGAGGGGAAGACCGGGGCCAATATCATCATCCAAAGCATAAATGTCAAGTTCAGCACCTAGCTTACGGTGATCGCGTTTTTTGGCTTCCTCGAGCATCCAGAGGTGCTGCTCGAGTTCTTCTTTGCTTTTGAAGGCTACACCGTATATGCGTTGTAGCATTTTGTTGTTTTCGTCACCACGCCAATATGCGCCTGCGACAGTCATGAGTTTAAAGTGCTTTGGAATGTCGCTAGTATTGGGTACGTGGGGGCCCCTGCACAAATCAGTAAAGCCTGCTTCGCCACCTTGCTCGTAAAAGCTTAAAGTTTCGTCTTTACCTAAATCTTGAATAAGTTCTACTTTGTAGGGGTCGCCTATGTTTTCGTAGCGCTCGAGTGCGTCACTGTAAGGCAAAGTAAATTTTCTTAACGGTAACTTGGCTTTAATAAGTGCATGCATGCGTTTTTCTATATCGCTTAGAGCATCCTCATTTAGGCTTTCAGGCACATCAAAGTCATAGTAAAAGCCATGCTCGATAACGGGCCCTACACCCATAGTGACTTGTGAGCGTTTATAACCTTTTTCAACAAAGTACTCAATGACTGCTTGCGCCATGACATGCGCTAGTGTGTGGCGCATTAAGAAAATGACTTCGTCACTCTTTTTGGTTAAGATGCTGACTTCAACACCGTCAGGCAGTTCAGTCATAAGGTCAGTAATCTCACCATTCATGGTGGCGCCAAGAGCGGCTTTGGCTAAACCGGGGCCAATCGCCTCAGCGACATTCAGGGCAGTAGAATGTTCAGGAAGCTCGAGCTTTTTTCCGTCGGGTAGTACTATATGCATGGATTTCTCCTTGGGTCTTCGTTTTGATTCATGTAAAAACGTAATCTGGCAATTTTCATCTTTGCAGATTATAGCTTTAAATCTAGCTTTTTCTTTGTATGTGAGGCTGTCGCCATAGCTGTGTTTGACTGACAACACTACCTGAGTGTTTTAAATTAAAGGCGGCTTAGCCGCGCGTTCGCGTGGTAAAGGCAACTAAAGTCAGGGGTTTTAGATGCTGTATCCACTTCATACAGGCAAGTATACAGAGTTTTGATTCACTGCCGCAAGGTGATTTTGCATAGGTGGCTTTAGTTTGCGTATAGCGCATGATGGCTAAAGGTAAAACTATACGGTTAAAACGGTAATCCGTGCTATCCTATTGGCATGAAACGCATCATCTTATTTTCTACACGATGTTGTTAGTCTGCTTGCTTTAAACTTTCCCCTTTTCATCCTTAAATTCATTCCTGTGAACATAACTTTGTTAGGCTTAGCTTAAGTTATATCCACAAAGCTTTGGAGAAGCATGTCAGAACTGCAGCTATACAACACAAAAACACGTGAAAAAGAAATTTTTAAACCCGTAACTGAAGGTAAAGTAGGCATTTATTCTTGCGGACCAACTGTTTACTCGGCACCCCACTTGGGTCACGCTCGCGGCCCCATCGTTATGGATGTACTTAAAAGATGGCTCGAGTATTCGGGTTACAAAGTACGCTTTGTAACTAACATTACCGATGTAGGCCACTTAACAGATGATGGTGACGCGGGTGATGACAAGCTCTTAAAACGCGCTAAGTTAGAACAACTCGAGCCTATGGAAGTTGCTGAGAAGTACTTCTGGGCTTATTTTGATGCTTTGGCAGTGCTGGGTGTTCGCAGGCCAGATATTGTGCCGAAGGCAAGCGGGCATATTACTGAGCAAATTGAAATGACGCAGGGCTTAATTGAGGCTGGTTACGCTTATGAGCGAGGTGGAAACGTTTATTTTGATGTTTCTTCATGGGAAGCCTACGGCGAGCTATCGGGTCGTAAGACAGATGACTTGGTTGAAGGTACGCGCATTGAAACCCGAAGCGATAAAGACGACCCTCGTGATTTTGCCTTATGGAAGCACGCAGAACCGGAACACATTATGCGCTGGAATAGCCCTTGGGGTGAAGGCTTTCCGGGTTGGCACTTAGAGTGCTCAGTTATGAGTACCAAATATCTTGGGGATGAGTTTGATATTCATGGTGGCGGACTTGACCTAATTTTCCCTCATCATGAATGCGAAATTGCGCAAGCAAAGGCGTCAGGTAAAGACTTCGCAAGAGTTTGGATGCACTGGAACATGATTACCCTTGGGGGCGAAAAAATGGCCAAATCAAAAAACCATTTTGTGACTCTTGAAGATTTATTTGAACAGTTTGACCCGCTAGTTGTGCGCTTTCATTTGTTAAGAAGCCATTACCGGAGTGTGTCTGACTTTAGTGAAGAAAGCCTTAAGTCAAGTGAGCAGGGTTTAAAACGCATGCTTGACACTTACCATGAGCTTAGCCGTTTGGCTTCAGGTGATGAGCTTGACCAAGGTGCTTTAGAAGAAGCCCGCGTAAGCTTTGCAAATGCCATGAATGATGACCTGAACACGCCTCAGGCGATTGCAGCGTTGTTTGATGCCACCAGAGAAATTAACAGTGCCATTGCTGCCAAAGCTCCCGCAGCTTATGTAAACGCAGCCAAAGCCTTTTATGAAACCTACTTAGGAGACATCTTAGGGGTTATAGGTGCGTCAGCGAAGGCAGAAAGCCAAGAAGGCATGCTGGATGGACTTTTGGAATTACTCATGACGCAAAGACAAGAAGCGCGTTTACGACGAGACTTTAAAGCCTCTGACGCAATACGCGATAAACTCTCAGCGCTTGGTGTAAGCCTAGAAGATACGGCCGAAGGCAGTCGCTGGAAGCTAAGTTAAAGCCTCAAAGTATGTCAAATCAAGATGCCGAAACCCTTGCTTTTTTAACGTTAAGCCATAGCAAAGGGCTGGGCCCACGCAAAATTAAGTTACTTGTTGAGGCGCTCGGTAGCGCCTCAACAGTGCTAGAAGCCGACATTTTTGCCCTAGCACAAATAGAAGGCTTTGGTCCAAGCACAGCCAATGCAATTCAGATAGGCAAGCAAAGCGACTGGGCACAAAAAGAAATAACTCGAGCGCAAATTTTAGGTGTAACTTTGCTGCATCTAAATCATCCTGATTACCCTGAGTGTTTAAAAGCAATTTATGACCCACCCAGTATTTTGTATGTTCGGGGTGAACTGCCTAAACTAGAGACCACCAACCCAAAAGCTTTTGGCATTGTAGGAACAAGAAACGCTAGTGATTCGGCACTCGAGTTCACCAAACAAATGGCTGCATCGCTAGCTTCAGTTAATGTCGTTATTAACTCTGGGCTTGCTTTGGGTGTAGACACAAAAGCGCATCAGGGTGCTATTGAGACGGGTAAAACGATTGCTGTCTTGGGTTCGGGCGTTGATTATATTTACCCATCGCAAAATAGGGCACTGGCTAAAACAATTTTTGAGGGCAAAGGCGCAGTAATCAGCGAGTATCCGTTAGGCACCAAACCTATGGCAAGTAACTTTCCGGGTCGGAACCGCATTATTAATGGCTTATCTCGAGGTGTGCTGGTTATAGAAGCAGCCCAAAAGTCAGGTGCGCTTATTACCGCAGATTTTGCTCTTCAAGAAGGACGCACCGTATTTGCCATGCCCGGCAAACCCAACGACCCACGCTCGAGTGGTACGCGAAACCTGCTGAAGCAAGGTGCCATTTTGGTTGATTGTGTTGAAGACATTTTAAATGAATTTAATTGGGGGGAAGCAGATGTACAAGCCATTATTGAATTTAGTGAAGAGGAAAGAACCATTCTCAAAGCCATACTAGATTTAGAAAATCCCATTCAAGATAATCTGGCTAAAAGCCTTAACAAGGCAACCTTTGAACTACTCCCCAAGCTAACCATGCTTGAGCTTCGAGGTTTAATTAAGTTAGGTGCAGGGGGCAGGTATAGTTGCTTAGTTAGACTAGACTGACACTTTTTTGGTGTACAAAAGACTCGAGCTGGTTTAAAGGAAAACCTTCTATTTTTCTTAATTTAGCTTTTTTAAGCATTCAATTCTGATGCAGATTTATGCCTAGTA
>CAYGTA010000266.1:0-6804 GCA_964352605.1 uncultured bacterium
GTATGGCGGCGTACAGGTGTCAACCCAAACGTATTGGGGCAAGGGGGACCGACCCAAGCTTACATCGGTAACCTCTTTCGGCTCACCTTGGCACTCCTTGTTGTCATCATCATAAGCTACACTTGGTTCCCTTTTCTCTACCTCTTTTTATCACCAATTACTTGGTTAGAGCATTCCTGGTTATCTGCTATTGGCGTTATTTTTTTGAGTTTTGCGCTTCTTTGGATTTTCATTGCTCAACTGCAAATGGGTGACACCTGGCGTATTGGGTTTAACAAAAAAGAAAAAACGAGACTGGTTCAGCATGGTGTTTACCGATTTTCACGTAACCCTATTTTCCTCGGAATGCGACTGTTATTGTTTGGTCTATTTTTAACCCTACCTAGTGCAGCCATGTTGGCATTATGGTGGCTTGGAGATGTACTTCTACAAATTCAGGTGCGTTTAGAAGAAGAGTACCTTAGTAGCACGCATGGCGAACTGTATCAGACCTACACCAAAACGACACGTCGTTGGCTTTAAAAAACGAGTGGCATGAGAATCAAGAAAGGGAAATATGCCTAAAAGAAACCGAATGTTACTTGTATTTATGGTTATGGCTACATTCGCAGGGTTATTTATTTATGGTCTTCAACGAGGTGATCCTGATAGGAACATCCGCTCTAATTATCTAGGTAAACCCGTCCCCTCATTTGAGCTACCCGTTTATGAACGCTATCAAAGTGTTTACGGAGAAACTCTGAAGATTGAAGATTACATTGGTCAACCTATGGTCATTAATTTCTGGTCACCAACCTGCCCACCTTGCCTAGAGGAAGCACCAGAGCTACAGAAAGTCTGGGAGAAATACTCAGGTGAGCTACTTATTATAGGTATACATACGCGTGACTCTGGAATGGAAGGAGGTAATAAATTTATAGATCAGTTTAATCTTACCTTCCCAAGTGTCTTTGATGAAAAACGCCGCTTAATGATTGATTACGGTCTATTTGGCTTGCCTGAAACCTTTTTTGTTAATAGTGATGGCACATTAGCTTACAAACATGTGGGCCAAATTTCGGAAAGGATTTTAGAGAAAAGCATCGAAGCCTTATATTAAGAACCACTTTTTACTGAATCTAAACGGTATATCGTTTAGGTAGGTCGGTATCATGATTCAAAGTATTTAGTAACGTCTGGCTACATGAAATCTTGCACACCAATGGACAATTATGAACGCAGGAGAAAAACTCAAAAAATGAATGAGCTTGCATACAAGTTGCTGAATAAAGTAGTTAAGCCTAAAGGCAACAAGATTCAATATAGGGAAATTTTTTTATGACAAATTCGCAAAAACTTACCCTCGGAACGCTAGCGGTATTTACGCTTGGTCTGCTTAGTTACCTTGCTTATACGCTATTTAGTCCGCAGGGTGACCCACTTCCTGAACTGGGTCAGAGTGGCTACGCAGGACAGCCCACCCTTGGCAAAGATGACGCCCCGCTAAAACTCATCCTCTTTGAGAATTTTTTGTGTGAACACTGCAAAGCGTTAGAGCAAGAGCTATTTCCGCAGCTCAAACGCGACTATGTTGATACAGGTAAGGTTGAACTGTACTACGTTAACCTTGCCTGGGGTGAGGGTCGCTCGGTGCTCGCCGGGCTGGCAGGCGAGTGTGCCTACCAGCAGGATGAGGTGTTGTTCTGGGATTACAAGACAGCTCTTTATGATGCTCAGGAAAGCTGGCAAGATGTGAGTGATTTGGTGACGCTGGCAGTAAATAGTGGGCTGGACGGTGATGATCTACGAGCCTGCATCGTGGAGGAACGCTACGCAGCAGAGGTGCAGCGTGACTTAGACCTTGCTGAGTTCATTGGCGTAAACGCTACCCCTTCGCTCGTGTTAGGTGATAGAGGGTTTCAAGGTCCTAGTTACGACACGTTGAAGCGTGTGCTTGACGCTGAACTTGCAACAAACTGAAACAACTAACGCAATGATGGACATGAACACTAAGATGACTAGGAGATGGCTGGACTTTCTGATAGACGTTTCTTTTTTGTATTGCTCCTTTTAGGCATCATTCGCTTGATCTCAAGCCGATATTAAAGTAAGTCAAATGATGCGCTGGTTCGGTAAAAAAACGTCATCCACGAGGTGTAAATGATCAGGAAGCGTTTGGCATAATGGCGCGCCCTTTGCAAGAGAATGAGGATAGCTTGTTTTCTTGCTCATTCAGAAAGTAGTTATAGGACTGCATTAACGTTATGAGAACCTTTTCACACGCAATTATTACAGCGGCAATCGGCAGCCAAAAGAAAGCTAAGCCAGGTAGCCTAGTCGCGTTTGTTATTGGATCAGTACTGCCTGACCTGCCGCTCGGCGTTCTCATTGTACTGGCAGTTTTTAATAGTCCTAACATGGACGCGGCTATGGTTTACATGGATAAGCGCTATTACGATAGTGCCTTGTGGATCGCGCTGCATAACATTCCTCATAGTTTTGTGGTGATGGGTGTGCTCAGTTTATCAGTCTACGCTGTTAGGCAGAAGGGTTGGGGGCGCTGGCTACTCTGGTATGCGGCGGGCGCAAGTTTACACATTGCACTTGACATTCTTACCCACGTAATGGACGGGCCTATATTTCTTTATCCATTTAGCAACTTCAGATTTCAAAGCCCTGTAAGTTACTGGGACCCTAGCTATTATGGACGCGTTTTTACCGTGTTCGAGTACAGTGTTGACGCTGTTTTGCTGGTGATGTTGGGCGTCAGGGTTTTTAAGGCGCGACGTTTGCGTCATACCTATAAAAAATGAGCACACTTAAATAATTAAGTTTTTGTTCGTTTTTTATTCAATCCAGTTATAGACATGTTCACCTAAGCAATTTGAGCTTATCTGAAGTCGAATGATACACTTCGATAATGATAAAAGTGAACTCACCTAAAAATCAAACTCTGTCAGGCGACACCTGTGAAGTATTTGTTTACAATCCGCACTTAGTGAAGAAAGTTAAGGCTGAGCTAACAGACGTTTCTACCATTGCATCCCTATTCAAAACCCTTGGTGACGAGAGCCGCTGCACTATTCTTATGTCATTAACTCACGCTCCTGAACTGTGCGTCTGTGACCTGTCACAAATCACAGGCCTTGCCCTACCTACTGTGTCTCATCATTTACGCAGGTTAAGGGAACAGGGCTTGGTCACTTCTAGACGTGAGGGTAAACTTATTTTTTACCGACTTGAAGGAGAGGATGCCAAAGCCTTATTACAAGCAGCTTCCATTCGGGAGGCAACAAGACTATGATTTTTCTTAAACACTTCGATGAATGCAAAAGTAAGGATGGCCATGGAAAAATCCCTGTTTAACATCCGTCAGATGGACTGCGCTGCTGAGGAAAACCTAATACGAATGAAACTAGAGCCTATAGACGCGGTGCGCGGGCTCGAGTTTGACCTACCAAAGCGTAAACTGACAGTATTCCACGAGGGTGACTTGGCGATTATCGAGGGTGCACTGCAAGACCTGAATTTAGGCTCGTCGCTGCTAGAGTCTTTTCAAACTGAAGACGCTCCACCTGAGCAGGCTAGCCAACGTACACTGCTCTGGACAGTACTTGCCATCAACGCTGCCTTTTTTGTGATTGAGATGACAACAGGGCTGGTTTCCAGGTCAATGGGCTTGGTGGCTGACAGCTTAGATATGCTAGCTGACGCGCTTGTTTACGCGCTTAGCCTGCTCGCGGTTGGTACGACGGTTGCCCGTAAAAAGCAAGTAGCAAAATGGAGTGGCTACTTTCAGCTAACCCTTGCCATTATTGGCTTCATCGAAGTACTACGCCGCTTCTTTGGACTCGAGTCCTTACCTGATTTTAGAACCATGATTATTGTGTCTGTCCTAGCGTTGGTTGCTAACGGTATTTGTTTGTACCTTTTGCAACGTTCTAAAGATAAAGAGGCGCATATGCAGGCGAGCATGATTTTTACCAGTAACGACATCGCCATCAACTTAGGTGTTATTACAGCGGGGGTACTGGTGAACTGGCTAAACTCTGGGATTCCTGATTTGATTATCGGTGCGGTTGTTTTCGCTATTGTAACGCGGGGGGCATTTCGTATTCTCAAACTGGCACAATAATTTTAGGGTTCAAGTGGTTTTGTGAAACTTAGTCTGCGGGAAAAACCTGTATATAGTTGCCTTCTTGGACCTGATAGATGAAATATTCATTGAGTACGCGTTGTCCTTCCTTAAATGAAAGGGGAATACCTAAAGGTGTTTCCTTTAAATTAAGTTGATTTAAAGCGTCACTAACGCAAATTCGATGAACTGCCGAAGCCTGACAATTCTCTAGAGCTGTCAGTGTTCCAAATGTAGCTAGTAAAGATGTCATTCCAGCCCATCCGTAGGTGTTACCATGCAATCGTTCAAAACGGTCCAAATAGGTTTTGAACGATTCTTGCTGACTGGGTTGAGGGTAGAAAGAGCTCACATAAACGCCTTCTGCTGCTTTTCCTGTATCTGCTAGCCAACCTTGATCAAAACCCACATCAGGAAAAAACAGTATGCCTTCATAGCCCTGTTCATCTAACTGCCTTACCATTTCGGCACGTTGAAGGGAAGAGGTTGTGCTAAAAAACGCCAATCTAACGTCAGCCTCAATTATATCTCTAGCAATATCTGTATACTTAAGCTGATTAGCAGCCACAGCTACTCGGTTACTAAAATTCATTGTAGCTTTCATTAAGGCGTCAATCTCGAAATTGAGATTAGAAGCGTAACTTGTTTGGTCCTCAATCAGTAAGGCAAATACCCAATCAAAAGGAGCGTAAAGCCAATAATTTATAAGGAGGTCAGCTTGCTGTTTATCTGAAGGAATCACGCTAAAAAAATTGGGCCAAGCTTTGTCTGTTAGGCCTGTTTGAGAACATCGTGGGCTAATGCTTGCAAGGCCTGCATTTGAGAATATAGGACGTGTGGCTGCACAAATGTGGTTTACCATGGGTCCAATTACGGCAACAATTCTCTTATCCTCAGAAATCTGCTGAGCAATCTCAAGCGCCTTGTTTGTATTTCCTTCTGTGTCAAACTCTATAAGGGCTATGCTTAAACCTGTACGTTCATTAAATAGATCAAGGGTGACTTGGGCAAATTGAAAGGCCTCTTTGGTTAAGGAGCTTTCTTCTCCCGTAAAGGGTGCCATGAAGGCTATTTTAGTTTGAGCTGAAGCATTGTGCCAAATGAGCAAGAGTATTAGTAAAAGAAATCCTTTTTTCATATCAAAATCCCTTTGTTAAAAAGATATTTAGATCTTGACCCAAAGCGTCCATTGTTTCACCAGCATAAAGGTAACGGGTTTGCCCTTTATCATCAAGTACCATAATGGCTGTAGTGTGTGAATAGCGCTTTGTGGCTACCTGTGAGGCGGCCATAAAAAACGCTTCTAATGCATTCGCAATTTGCTCATTATTGCCAGCCAAGCCAGTAAAACTAGGATTAAAAGCTGATGCGTAGCGTTGTACTAACGCAGCGCTATCTTCGGGGTCTACACTCATCATGTAGACTTTTACTTTTTCTGGATCATCTAGTGTTTCCATCATTTGACCCAAATCTTGCATTACGAGAGGACAAAGGTCAGGACAACTTACATAACCAAAGAAAAGTAGATTGATATTTCCGGCAAAGTCTGCTGGTGTTATTAAATTCCCTTGAGCGTTTTGCATTTCAACATAGCTGACATCTATGGGTTCAGCCAAGCGGGTACCTAGTGGTTGCTGTGAGGTTTTGATCTGCGTTTCAGGAGTTTCTAAATACTGATTATTCGTTGAGCTTGATTCGCTTATAGACTGGGGCTGTAGCAGATAGATTAATACACTTCCTAGCAATAAAAAAACTGAAACAAATAAGGTGAAGATTATTGGTTTTTTCATACAGCTCCTTAAGGGCCAGCTGGTTACGCCTTGTATTAGGTTTTTTTCAATTTCGAATAATTGTTTTTAGGCTGCATTCTTTCGCTGTTACTTTCGGCGTACCATTTTAAAAGGGCTAGTATGTAGTGGAATTCCAAAGGCTAGAAAGCCACTTATTTTCATAATTACTCCGCCTAACACTTGGTCATCGTGAGGGCTGAGGTTATAAATGCGGGGTGCATTTATATAAGTTTGATAAATTGCTTCAGGCGCTAAAGCCAATATAGCTGAAACAAGAAATTGACCTACGGGTAGCAAAAATAAATAGATACTTTGCATGCCATAAGAAAGTCTGGGCAATTCTTTGAGACAGCTCATAACTGGCCACCACATGATGATTGCCACCATAATAAAGTAAACATGCTGACTGTGATGGATAAGATTACTCTTGAGCTGCATTTCATAAATAGCAGGAAAATGCCATAGGTTGATCGAAAATGTAAATAGCAACAAGGCTACAATTGGCTTGGTAAGGCGCTTCACTATGGGCTTTAGCCACCGGTTAAGAACAAGAGGTTTGAGTAACCAAGGAGGCATACCCGCAAGCATTAGGGGAGCAACGGCGTAAGTGAGCAGCATGTGTTGAATCATATGGGTGCTGAAAAGATAAACCTCACTGAGGTCATGTAAAGGAGAGCCTTCAGTAAGATAGAGTAGGATTAGAGAACCATAAAAAAGACTAGCGCGAATGCTTGGATAAGCTGCCTGAGGTGCAATACGTGACCTTAGAACTGTTGTTGTAAGTGTATAAATAATAGCCAGACACAAGCTTCCCCCAATTAGAACAGGGTCTAGCAACCATCGAACCGTCATGCTTTAATCTCGTCAACTTCATCTTTTTTACCGTTCCGTAGAACAATA
>CAYGTA010000267.1:0-1382 GCA_964352605.1 uncultured bacterium
TCATTACTCATGACACCGAGTTTAGACTGATTGCGTCTTTTCTGACGAATAAAAATACCAAGCACAATAATAAGGACGGTTGCTGCTACGCTTATAGTCACGGCGTAAGGCAAATAGCTCTGTTGCCAAGCTTGTCTGTTTTCTTGAATTAAGGTGTAGGCATCCCACCAAGCCACCGATAGTTCTTCAATCATTTCTTGACTTATCTCAAGCATGCCTTCATGCAAAGGTGGTGTTATTTCATCTTCAAAAAGAAAGGCACTATAGTAATTTTCAAACTCGAGCTTGTTGACTAGGTATTCGGGGCTGGCTATGACAGGTGTGTTTTTGCGGCCTACTTGAATGATGTTGGCTTGCACGAGGTAAGGTAGTCCGTTGGTGTCTTCTCCCCAACTACTCGAGTACAGCAGGTAGATGTAGGTGTCGTTGGGTCGGCAGCTTGCTTTTTCTTTGAAGGGTACTTCATAGCGGTTTAAAACGGTGGGGAGTAAGCGCTTTAATTCTGTTTGTATGGTGCTTAGTTGCCCTGCATCTAGTGAGTTTGTGGTTTCTTTTATGCTGACTTGTATGGAGTCTTGGTCTAGGCATAGTGCATTGCCTTTGAGTTCGCTGAATCTTATTTCATGTGCAAAGCTTGTTAAGCTTAAAGGGATGATGAGGCTAAAGAGTAGGACGCGTAGCACGGTTTAAATTTAGCATGTTTTTTGTTATTTGCTTGAGAATTATTTGCTTCTTTTTGTTTTACTGAGCCTGAGGAAACTACAGGCTTTAAGAGTAAATGTAACTCCTTGCTCTTGAAATTATAGTGCTGTTTTCATTTTTCTTAATCTCTGTATTGTTAAAAACACTATATGCTTAATGATATTGTATTATCATTAAGCAAGTTTGAATTATAGATCAAAGAAAGTGTTTTTTATGAATAAACTATCAAAAACCCTGATCATCCTAGTCATAACCACCTTAGTGTTTTTACAAACTCAAGCACAAAACGAAACCATCTTAGAGCTACCCAGCTTAAGCTCACTCGAGCTTAACGGTGAACCTTTAAACGTAGTAGCAACAACCAGCATTATTGCTGATGTGGTCGCTCAAGTTGGCGGCGATACTATTGACTTAACTGCGCTCATAAAAGCAGGGCAAGACCCGCATTCTTATGAACCAGCAGCTAGAGATTTAAGCATTGTAAGTCAAGCAGATATCGTATTTATAAATGGTTGGGATCTAGAAGAAAGTCTAATTAGTAATTTAGAAAGCATTGTTAACAGCCCACTCATTCCTGTTTCTGCCAATATTGAACCACTCGAGTTCTCAAACGAAAGCCATAGCCACCAACACGAAGATGAAACGCACGAAGAACACGAAGATGAAGCGCACGAAGAACA
>CAYGTA010000267.1:1482-6797 GCA_964352605.1 uncultured bacterium
CACGAAGAACACGAAGATGAAGCGCACGAAGAACATCAAGATGGCACGCATGACGAACACGAAGACCACCAGCACGGTGCTATAGACCCACACACTTGGTTTAGCATAAGCAACGTTAAACAGTGGACAGAAAACATTCAAAGCATTTTAAGTCAACTTGACCCCCAAAACGCAAGCAGCTTCGAAGCAAATGCTGCCGCTTACCTAGCTGAACTTAATGACTTAGAAAACTACGCCTCAAGCCAGCTTAGTCTAATTGCAGAAGATAAGCGCTACCTAGTAAGCAACCATGACACCTTTGGTTACTTCGCAAGAGACTACAACTTTGAAGTTATTGGCGCAATTACAAACTCTTCCAGCACACTCGCAGAAGCATCTGCAAGTGACCTCGTTGAACTCATAAAAGAACTCGAGTTTCACCAAGTCTGTACCCTCTTTACTGAGAATGTAAGCTCAGCAAGGCTTGCAAACACCTTAGCGCAAGAACTTAAGCACTGCAGCGACGTAAAGGTACTTGCCTTATATACAGATGCACTAGGTGAACAAGGCAGCAACGCAGATAGCTACCTAAAAATGTATAGAACTAATGTTGATACCATCGTAGAAGGCTTAAGAGACTAGGCTTAAGCTGTCACAATACATAAACCCAAACTCCTCAAACTACTAACCATCGCCCAACACCTTTAACCGCCTCTCAAATGATAGACTTCAGTTAACACGCCCAAAGGCTCTTTATGTTTCACACCAACTTTCAAGACTCAGATCATTTACCTGATACCCCTACCTTAGAGCTAAAAAACGTAACGGTAGCCTATTCAGCTGTAGGAAACGCCTTTAGTCACGAACTACATTACGCCTTAAAAGATGTCTCTTTTCAGGCAGATGTAGGCGAACAAATAGCCATTATTGGCCCCAACGGGGCAGGCAAAAGCACTCTACTCAAACTCATAACCGGCATACTCAAATCAGAACAAGGCGAAGTACTCATGTTTGGCCGCGCAAGCAGCCACCACAACTGCATAGCCTACGTACCCCAACGCTCCCAAATAGACTGGACCTTCCCTGTTACAGTAGAAGATGTTGTCATGATGGGCAGAACCCGCCAAATAGGCTTCTTTAAACGCACTCGAGCTTTAGACAGAGCAGTGGTTAAAAAAAGTCTTGAGCGGGTTGGCGCAACTGAGCTTGCCAAAAAACAAATTGGTGAGCTGTCAGGCGGCCAGCAACAACGCGTCTTTATTGCCAGAGCACTTGCCTTAGAAACCCACTTACTCCTTTTAGATGAACCCCTCACAGGTCTTGATTCACCCAGCCAAGAAGCCATCTTTCAAATTCTAGATAGCTTAAGAGAAGATGGTGTTACTATTCTTATGGCAACCCATGACCTTAACTTAGCTGCTGAACGTTTTGATAAAATCATGCTGGTTAATAAACGCATTGTCGCCATGGGTACGCCTACTGAGGTACTCACCACAGAAAACCTTTTAGCAGCTTACGGCGGAAAGGTAAGTCAATAGTAATCACCTTAAAGCTGACTATTGGTTTTTAACTTATGGACTGGTTCTTAGACCCGCTACAATTCAACTTTATTACTCGAGCGCTTATTGCTGCGATTATTGTAGGTATTGTTTGCTCTATTTTAGGTACCTATGTTGTTTTACGCGGCATGGCTTTTTTTGGTGATGCTTTGGCGCACACCATTTTACCTGGTGTTGTCATTGCCTTTTTGCTAGGCTGGCCTTTAGCTATTGGCGCACTCATTTTTGGTATTTTGACAGCTCTTGGCATTGGTGTTTTAACAGATCAAAATAGGCTTAAAGAAGATACAGCCATTGGGGTTATTTTTGCAGGTCTTTTTGCGCTAGGTGTAGCACTCATATCTGCCACAGGTAACTACACAGTTGATTTAGCTCATTTTCTTTTTGGAAATCTACTTGGCGTTTCTGTGACTGACTTATGGGTTATAGGCATACTGGCAAGCATTGTACTAGCTACTATCTTTCTCTTTTACAAAGAATTCTTAGTCATTTCTTTTGATCATGTTTTAGGTGTTACCCTGCGCTTACCCATGACCTTTTTACGCTATCTTCTGCTCATTCTTATAGCCATTACCGTTGTAACAGCGCTTCAGGTAGTCGGTATTGCCCTTATGCTTGCCATGTTTGTTACGCCTGCCGCGACAGCTTCGCTACTAACGAGGCGTTTACCTAACATGATGGCAGTATCAGCGAGCATTGGTGTGTTTTCTGGCGTTGCTGGCCTATACGCCTCTTTTTACTTAAATATTGCTTCAGGTGCAGCTATTGTCTTGGTAGCTACCCTCATTTTTTTACTTGTCTTCTTATTTGCTCCAGGTCGCGGCTTTGTCTGGCAACGCTTCAGAAAACAAGCTAACCCTTAATCGTAAACCATTCTTAAGTACACTTGAAAATGTGTACCATACTGACATTTACATGACACATGCATTCTTTTTTTACCTTATTATTCTTTCCGGAGGTTTCGACCTCCATCTCCTCTCTGACGGCCCTGCATTTCCCCCGATGCAGGGCATCTTTTTTGACCCAAAAAATATCACAGATGCTTTACACATCTGCGATATTTTTCAACTCTATTTACTCAGTTTTAAACCATAAAGCTATAGCAAAACTCTAAACTCACGATTTAAAAAACTATGCAAGCGCTTTTAGATCATCATAAGCTTTAGCAGCACGCTCTTTAATAACACTATAATCTTTGGTTTTACCTGCCATCATCATGTGCATATTCATATGCTGATCAACATCACCAAAAATACTATTAAGAATCTCAACCTCTTCACGGCTACGCAAAGACGCATCATCTCGAAAGGTCATGGTATACGCATACTCAAAATGCTCATCACTAATAACACCCGACAAGTACTGCTCCATCATGTCAAAATAAGGCTTCAAATTACTACGCGTAGCCTCGTTAGCCTTAACAACCACACCATCCTGAGCAGGCACTCGAGTGAAACCTTCATCAAGCACTTCTGGCGTTATGCTCCAATTATCAACATCAAAAACAGCTTGACCTTCTTTAAACAAAATCACCTGCGGACTATGATGCAATATGCCTGTCTGCTGCGCAATTAAGTTACTAGCATCACGCGCTTCAACCACACGCACTAAGCCCACCATAAGGTCTTCTCTAGGCTCGAGTTTTTCTTGTAAAAAGCCAAAGCCTTGCATGGTTTTATGGCAAGTACCTGCTTTAAATATGACACTGGTAGGGTTTTCTTGTAAGAAGCCTTGTACATCTTCTGGGGTACTTAGATTAACAATTCGATCTCTTAGCATAAGTTTACTCCTTTAATTCTGAGGGTTTGAATCAACTCTACTCTAATAAGTATAGTACACAGGTATAGTGAGCGCGTTGGTTCTGCTGCTGACAATCTTGCTAACTAAGCGTCTATTTAGTCTTCGTTTGCTTTGTTTTTCCATCCTCATTTAACTTTATGCTAAAACTAAATAACAATCTGGGAGGTCTTTCGTGTATAGATTTGTAAATCTGTCTCGTCTTAGCTTTAAGGCTAAGCATTTTAATGTCACTAAACTATTGGTTTTAGGTTTAATTCTTTTTTTATCAGCCTGTCAAACAACCGGCGGGGATGGTGATGACGGGGATGGCTCGGGTGATACCAAACTAGAAGTAAGCCTAAGCGCCACGCCACTATTAAGCAACAGCAGCATTGCCCTTAGTGTTGAGCTTACAGGGGGCACAGCTGATAGTGTAGAACTTTTCTCAAATGATACTTTAGCAACAATCTTAACCGCACCTTATGACTTTAGCTTTGACGCTGCTGAGGGTAGTTACACACTTCAAGCAATTGCAAGTGTAGGAACCACAAGCTTTAAAAGTAATACGCTTACGGTAACAATTGATAAAACAGCACCCACCATTGAAAGTCGAACCCCTCAAGCTGATTCATCTGCAAGCGCAAGCGCTGACATTGAAGTAAGCTTTTCTGAAGCGATAGATGCCACAAGCATTAGTGCTAGTTCTGTTAGCCTAAGTGACAGCAAATTAGGTGTACTGACAAGCACACCTAATCTTAACGGTAACAGTTTAAGCCTTAGTTTCAGTGAGACGCTAAGCCCCCCCAGTGTTTTAAGCTTAAGCTTAAGCGGCTTAACAGACCTTGCTGGCAACCCTTTGCCTAATGAAACATGGTCATGGTCAGTAACAGCAGGCGTAACACCCCCACCTCCCGCACCCACACCCGCAACAAGCCTAACAAGCCTAGGAGACTCGAGTGTTGTTGTGAGTAAAGATTTATTTGAAAAGCCTGTGCGTATAGCAGGTAATACAGCAGGTGATTTAGCAGTCATTTGGCTAGATGGTGCTAGTTTAAATGTCAAAGTCTGGACTGGCTCGAGTTGGTCTGTTTTAGCAAGTCCTGTAAGCCCTAAGGTGCCAAGTCGACCTGATATTGCTTTGACTTCTGAGGGTAATCCTGTCATTGCTTGGCGTAGTGGTGAGGATGACGCTGAAACCCCAGCGGTTGAGTCTTCAGAAATTTTGGTTCAGCGTTGGAATGGCTCGAGTTGGGATGATTTAGGTACCGCAAATAGCTCTTTAGAATCAGCAGCACCAAGTTTAAAGTTAGATGCAAATAATAAAATCTATGTTGCGTTCCAAGCTTCCGATGGTACAAATCCTGATATTAATGTAAGTACTTATGATGAAGCAACGACAGCGTGGCTGGCTGTTGGCTCTGCATTAGATAACAATGCGGCTAATCTTGCTCTTTTGCCATCCCTTGCGGTATCTGCTTCAGGTGAGCTTTTTGTAGCATGGCGTGAAAATCGTTCTGCTGATCCTGATGATAAAGCAGCTGAGCTTTTTGTTAAAAACTGGAATGGCAGTGCTTGGGTGTCACTTGGTGATTCTCTTAATATCAATAAGAATGAACGTGCTGACGAGTTCTCAATTGCTTTGGGTAGTAACGATCAACCTGTTGTTGCTTGGAGTGAATTTGAGAATTTAGAGAATAGCAGTAATGTTTATGTCAAGCAGTGGAACGGTGCTGCGTGGCAACAAATTGGTGAAACGGTTGATAATGTCAAAACACAACGTGCTATTTACCCAAGCATTACCGCTAATAGCGAAAACCAGTTGAGCATTAGTTGGTGGGAGGGTGAAATTTACCTTGATGAAGATGCTACAGAGGTATTTGAGAATAGTGTTTACTTTGCTCAGTGGGACGGTACAACATGGAAGCAGTTTGGTGAACTAGATGCCAATGAACGCAGTCAAGGCACTTACCCAGACACAACCCTAGCAAACAACTTAGC